>JAQTLI010000001.1 GCA_028714995.1 Methylobacter sp.
TGCAGGGTTGTGTTGCCAAGTCCCAAATGGTGTTGATACCAAGCTGATTCAGCTTTGCGGTAGTGCGTGAGCTTATGCCCCAAACCTCGTCAACCGGCACGATCCGCATCAGCTTTTCCCTGCGCACCGTGTCCGACAAGTCCAGTACGCCACCAGTCTGTTTCCATTTTTTGGCGGCAAAAGTCGCCAGTTTAGCGAGTGTTTTAGTCGGCCCCATGCCGACACATACCGGGATACCGGTTGCCCGGACAACTGCTTTTCTGATCCGGTGGCCGTAAGCAACGGGGTCTTGTTGGCAGACGCCGCTCAAATCCAGAAAAGCTTCGTCGATGGAATTCGCCTCCAGGCTGGAGGCGAATTCTTCCAATATTGACATTACTCTCGACGAAAAATCGCCGTATAACGGGAAATTAGAGGAAAAAAGCTGGATGTTATGTTGCTTGATCAAGTGCTGAATCTGGAACACCGGCGCACCCATTTTTATCCCTAAGTCTTTAACTTCTTGACTGCGAGCTATGAGAATTCCATTGTTATTGCTGAGTACCGCTACCGGTTTACCGATCAAATCAGGCCGGAACACACGCTCACAAGAAACGTAGAAATTGTCGCTATCGACCAAGGCGAGGAGGGGTTGCATTACAGCGGATGAATAACGTTGGTGACCACGCCCCAGATCACCATTTCAAGCTCTTCGTGGATGGCAATATCGGGATAGGCCGGATTCTCTGCCTTGAGTTGCCATTGACCGTGATCGCGCTCCAAGCGCTTTACCGTCAGTTCGCCGTTTAATGCGCAAATGACAATCTTCCCCGGCACCGGCTCAATGGAGCGATCCACTATCAGAATATCGTTGGGATGGATGCCGGCACCGATCATGGATTCACCTTGCGTACGAACGTAGAACGTAGCCGCCGGCTTTTGTACCAGCAGCTCGTTCAAATCCAGGGTTTTCTCGACGTAATCATCGGCAGGCGAGGGGAACCCGGCCGCGACTTTGCCGCCGAATAAAGGCAAGGGCATCATGCCAGGTAGTGGACGAGGCCATAGCAGAGTAAAAGAAGTCGTGGACATAGCGTTTGGCATTTATGGGAGAAGGGGAGGGTATAAAAGAATACATTATTTGTTTTCTTTTTGTTCTCTTTTTTTGTTGCATTCTAGTATTTTTTTGTTAAGCTTACAAAAAATTAATGCGGGGCGAGAGGCAACAATTAATGGGTATATTAACCAGACGGCAACGGGAAATCTTTAATTTTCTCCGCGATAATCAGGAACGTTTTGCTTGTCCTCCAAGCCTGGATGAACTTTGCGCGGCGCTGGGCATGGCCTCGCGGGGGTCGATGTACAAGCACATCATGGCTTTGATTGAAGCGGGTCTGGTGGAGCCCTTTACGGGCAATAAACACGGAGGTGTCCGCCTTACTGCTCAAGCACAGCGAGACGATTCTGTTTCTGAACAGGATTTACCCTTTGTCGGATCAATCGCCGCTGGCAAGCCGATTGAAGCCGTGGAAACAGATAGCTACATGACCGTACCGAATGCGCTGAAAACCGATAAGCCTTGTTATGTATTGCAGGTTAAAGGCGACTCAATGATCGAGGCCGGTATTTTTGATGGCGATTGGGTGGTTATCGAACAACGTGATTATGCGAGTAACGGGGAGATAGTTGTCGCCTTAATCGAAAACTTCGAAGCAACTCTTAAATACATTGAGCAAACAGCAGAGCAAGTGTTGCTGATTCCAGCCAATGCCAATATGACAGCGCTGTCATACCGTCCTGAGCAGGTTGAAATTCAGGGTGTGTTAGTCGGGCAAATGCGCAGTTATCGTTCTCATTAACCATTGTAATTTCAAACCAGGAGAGTCATCATCATGCAAAGAAAAATTCACATGCGGGACCAGGTTGGCGCTAACAAAATTGAAGCAATTATGAGTCATGATTACGGCAAGTGTTCGATGGAAATGTGGACAGTGAAGTTTGCAGTGGTTGGGGTGTTTCTGTTGGTGGGGGTGTATTGGTGATGAGTCAGATCATGAGTTCTTATGTGTGGCCGCTTCGCGCTTTATAGCGATCCTTTTACCTTAGCCCGGCGTTTTGAGGCCGAAGCGCTTCCAGAGCTGCGGCCGCACTATAACATAGCGCCGACGCAAAGCATTCCCATTGTGCGGGAGGAAGAAGGAAAAAGGCGCTTTGCGTTGGCTCGCTGGGGCCTGATTCCGCATTGGGCGAAGGATATAAAGATCGGTTACAGCACCATCAATGCCAGAGCCGAGACTGTGGCCGATAAGCCGGCGTTCCGCAATGCCTTTCGGCACCGGCGCTGCCTGATTCCGGCAGATACTTTTTACGAATGGCAGGCCATAGCGGGTTCAAAGGTTAAGCAACCCTGGCTTATCGCGCTGCGGGACCGCGAGCCGATGGCGTTTGCCGGATTATGGGAGCGGTGGCGGAGCCCCGAAGGCGAAGAATTGGAATCCTGTTCCATCATCGTGACGGATGCAAATGAGATCATACGGCCAATCCATGAAAGAATGCCGACTATTCTTGCACCCGAGGATTGGGATGCTTGGCTTGAAACGGACGCCAAGGATGCGGGAAGTTTGCAAAGCTTGCTGAAACCTTATCCCGCAGAAGATATGACGGCCTGGCCGGTCAGTACGAAGGTCAATAGTCCGAGGAATGATTCGGTGGAATGTATGGAGCAGCTTTAAAAAATTAGCTTTCGATCCAGCATATCCCACAGATACAAAGTCAGGTAAGAACAGTACGGTGCTGCATTTACTTGTAAAAAAGTCTCTAATTTTTCACACAGCCTTGGTCGGAAGCACTCGAGCAATATTTTTACCGTGCTTTACATATCGCCCGATTTATTTCTTTGGGTAGTCTAATTTTCACGGTACGCGAGCCCAATAACATAAACACCGCATAGTAAATTTTGAGGCTCTTTACGGGCAAATTTTCAAGGTTGTTAAACTGGCAGGCACACAGATTTGTTCGACAAGTAATTTTAGCCGCTAAAATTTTTTGTTTCGCCTTTGGGCGTTATGTTAAATGCACGCTAAAAATAGCGTTAGTGTCACCGTCAGCCAACGACCCATTGCAGGCAGTCAAGCCAGATTCTCAAATGGCAGCATACACATGGACAGCGGACAGTAAACTCTAGTTAATCAACTGGCACTATCAGTCATTGTGGACGGTGCCTTATCGCTTTTTCCAAAGTTTTGGTGCTTTGGATGTCACTGTTAACGGCAAAATCAGTATAATTATTTTCAATATTGGGGTCTGCTCACGAAACGGAAAAAATCGTACGCTAAGCTAATTGCACAAACGAACGTTTGTGCAACGATCACGGGACCTCCGTCCAATAAGGCATTGCGGCTTGCATAAATATATTGCATAATGATATTTATTTGCAACAGGTTTCTGCAACAATGCTGATCGGTTACGCGCGTGTTTCGACCCAAGACCAAGATACCGATGCACAAATTGCTGCATTAAAAACTTCCGGGTGCGAATTGATCTTCCAGGAAAAAGCCTCGGGTGGCCGTTGGGACAGGCCTGAGTTGCATCGTTTGTTAGGGCAATTGCGTAAAGGTGATGTGTTGATGGTCTGGAAACTCGACCGTCTGTCACGTTCTTTAAAAGATGTGTTGCACCTGATGGAGAAAGTTGAACAAGCCGGTGCCGGTTTTCGTAGCCTAACCGAAGTGATTGATACTACTTCGCCTAGTGGCCGAATGATGATGCAAATGGTAGGAACTTTTGCAGAGTTCGAGCGTGCGATGCTGCGTGAGCGCACACAAAATGGTCTTGATGCGGCACGAAAGCAAGGCCGAGTCGGTGGTCGCCGCCCAAAACTCAAGAAGCATCAGCAAGATGAAATCATTAATCTGGTCAACTCTGGGCAGAAAAACGCAGCGGATGCTGCCAGATTATTTAATGTCCATCCTGCTACCGTATCGCGTATTCTCCAACGCGATAAAATTCCTTAACCGGGTTTTACGTTCCATTGCTCCCTAAACCCCTACCTGCAGACAAGCGATAGTCATCACCCAATTACAACTTGTTTCTCGCATTCCCCCAAAACAGTGATTGTGACGACGACATTTAACGGTGAGTCCCAGTCCACATGAAGGTAGAATTCCACACCTCCAGCTTCTCCGCCTGGGTCGCCATGGGGACCGATGTTGGTCACATAAATATTGGCTTCGCCAAGATTAGGCCTTCCCGGCAATGGCTCGGAGGGATCATGACCAGGCCCCCATTCTGCAGCCGTGATCAACACGGCTGATGTCCGCGAGATAGGCGGCCAGTTAAAGTTGGCCCGGATCCTGCCCTGCATTTGTCTGTAGACTACTCGTATCGACTCACTCATTGGTAGCTCCTTAACTTGTGTGGTGTTGCACTGTTGCACTGTTGCATTGTTCCCGGACTAGCACACTTTCCGGGACGGATCAAAGGTTTTCTCTACCTCTGCTGGAACACGCGTTTTGCTTGTTAAAAATACTTTCGGCTTCCTTTAGAGCCTGTTTTTGAGATACGGTTTCATTATTAGCTGTCTGTTTCTGGCCCAAAATAATCTCGGGGTATCGATGGCGCGGAGGGCGCAGTAGTCTCATCGATGATGACTTCCTCTGCCCCAAGTACTTCGCTAGGTTCAAATCAACCAGCTAATATGGTCTAAGATGCGTGCGTCGCCACTTTTCCCGCCTACACCTGTCTTCGAGTACCCGTACTAGAAATCGCACAAACCTAAATACGTCGCGAAATCAGCCATCTTTTTCCTGACCTGCCCGTGGGGGCAGGTACGCTGCACAACAGTCAGCGTGCTCCGGGAAGGATGGTAAACACTTTTTCGCCCTCGATAGCTTCTATCGCTAACCCGTAAAACTCGGGAAGTCGAAATGCACAACGTGGACAAATGCCAATTGTGGTCACCCCGCGAAGCGGAGTATATCCCAATTCTAAAGCTCTTGTGAGGACCGTTTCCTCCGCATGAGCACCATATAACTTGACTGGCACTAGACCTCTTGCTGAAGCATAGATCCGTTGCAATGGTGATAAATCTTGAACACCGCCCGCAACGAGTCGTATTCCCTCCGTAGTTTCGAGGACGGCTATCGTTTGCTTAAAGCCTCCGCTGCCGACTGAACTGACGGCGTGTGCCAGTTCTTCTGAGCTTGCGGTGGAGGAGAGAATTCTGGCTAAGCCTCCGGGGACAATTTTGAGCTCTCCCACCACAGGAATTACGGCGAGTATCGCGCTGCCAGCCGCTATGCTTTTGCTTGTGGTCGAGGCTTTCTTATCAAACACTGTTAATACGTCTTTCACAAAATTCCGATTAACATGCAGCGGATCCACCAGATCACGAGCCGTATCAAGAGCAGCCTTCTTAAGGTTCTGCCCAAGGCCTGTAAGGGCATGGCTCGCCACAGAAGGCTCATCAGAGGATCCGGATGCTGAAACATCGCCGCGTTTAGGCGCAAAATCTTGTGGCACCGATGGTATCGGAGTTGTCGGTTCCCGCGGTATACACTCTGTGCCAAGGCAGCCATTGCCCCCGGCCTGTTGTAACGTTTCGTTCCATGCTGCCTGTTCTTCGGGAGTCCTTGGGGGAGCGTCGTAAACGTCACTATCTAATCCCATGGGGTCAATAGAGCTAAACACCCGCCCACCAACATACGCATAAGGATTCAGATCACTCCCAAACCCATGAATGGTCAATGGATCGGCGCTCATGAACCGTCCCAGGTGCGGCTGGTAATACCTGGCCCCAAAGTAGTACGCCCCGACTTCGATATCCTCCTCCTTGCCAGTGAACTTGTACGGTTCTCGGAAAGCCTTCCCCTTCGAGGGCCGATAGTCGCTTTCGACAGCGCCGTACGGCAGATAAGTCGTGCGTTCGACGAGTTCGCTGTTCGCATGATTGATAACGACAGAACTTGAACCGAGGTGATCGCCCATGTTCAGGTGCATCGTGATCAGTGAAGCGGGAGCCTGGTGAGGGAATTGATTCTCGGTATCCCAAAAGACATGAGCCATCCCTCCTAGGTAAGCATGCAGATTATCGGGTTTTACTTCGTAGTTTTCATCAGTTGAGTCAAACGAAGCCTGCTCGACCCTTAGCGTGTCGAATACCTCAAGCGTGTGCCGGGTTACGTCAGTTGCGTCGACCACGCTTTTGCGAACCCGCGCGCCTTGCGAATAGGCATAGGTTAAATCCCAGCTCGGCTTTTCAGCGGGTAGAGCATCTGGTGAAGCTTGGGGCGGCAGTGCGCTCCCATCGAAGTCCCAACGTCGAGCACGGGCAAGCTGTCCAACTTCGTCCCAGTCATAGGCAAACCATTGTGCGCATTGGTCGGCGGCACCGGTTGGACAGTTACCAGGGCGTGTGAGTTTGAGATCGGACAGATTACCCGCCTCATCGTAGCGTACCTGTAGACCTTCGCCTGATTGTAACTGATTCGGCCCATTCACTGGTGTGCCATAGCCAAGATTAGGGCCCAGTGACCGGTCGTAGAGTACCTTGAGATCGTCCGAGGATGCGGTGAGGTTCCCTAGGCCATCGTAATCGAAGGTTTGTTGTGTCACCCGTGTTGGTAGCGATCGCAACGGTACCGGATGGCGGTCGCCTGTATTAATCTCGGACTCAAACGGGGAGCGCCACGGAGCTATCCCACCCGGAACTTTGTAAGTATTGTCAATACGGGTCAAACGATAGAGATCGTCGTATTCCATCTTGCGTTTCTGCACGGGTGCTGCTTCTGGCGGTAATGGATTCGATGTAATGCTGCTTATTAAAACTTTGCTTATATCTTCAATGACCTGAGGGTTACCGACCTCGTCGTACGCTGAAAAGCGGTAATCGAAGTAGGTGAGTGCGGATAACCATAGCGGTGGATACGACTTGGTATTGGTGAGGTCGTATCGTGTGAGCCGCCGTCTGCCATCATACTCTAGCTTCGCTCGCGTCCCGTAGTAATCACCATAGGTGATGCTGTTGGGCGCGCCGTCGGGATCATACACTATTTTCTCGACGAGGGAACCGTAGGAACTGTAGATACTGAGCGGCAGTCCATGAGGGGAGTATGTGTAACGCTCTTCACTAGTTCCGTTCATGAGCAATTCAGCAACATCCACTCCGGTTGTCCGACGCTCGAGCCGGTCGCCAAGGTCGAAGTCCATTCGCGAAGTGAACCAGTGTGGTGCATACGGCGAGCTATTGCCCGAGGCATCCGGCTTTGCAACTTGTCGAGAGATCCGGCGAACCCGGCCGCGTGCGTCATAATTGAAGCGTGTGTGGCTGCCGCGATCGCTTACGGCGACGAGATTACCCAGGGCAAATTTCGGGTCGTCTGTGAAACCCGGCTCGGGGCTGACCTGGTCAGCCTCATATGTATCGTAGCGGTAAAAGGTTTCAAGACCCTCGCCCGTCGCCAGGTTTGGAGAAGTGTATGCCGGTTGTGAGGCGAGACACGGGGAGTAATCCTCACCGATCAGACGATTGAGTCCGTCGTAATGGAAGTTTTCACCGCAGCCGCGCGCATCGCTTGTGCCGAGCAATCTCCCGGCGTCATCCCACGCATAGCGCCAATTGTTGCCGGTGTTGGGTTCCTTGTTAACTATCAGTCGCCCGAGACTATCGTATTCCATTGTGCGCTTATAGGTATTGCCTGCGTGTATACGTGTAATGGCGCCCGGCTCGCCCGTAGGTTTGTATTCAACGGTGGTAACGATATTATCAGCGATTGGATTTCCAATGTGCTGAACGGCTCTTTTGCTGCGTCCGTGTCCATCGAACTCGAGGCGCTGAAATGCCTGTCCATGTATGCCTCCGGTCTTGAGCTGTTCCGCATCGCGGGTTTCGAGTGCGAGGGGGAAATAACTGGTGCGCATAAGCTCTATAGAGAAGGTAGAAGCGCCAGTCGTGCCTTTTTCTTTCATAGAGGCCTGGCGTCCGAAACCATCATAGTTAATTTCGAAAAACGCGTTATCTGACGGAACCGGTAAATTGTTTGCGTTAACCGCTGTGGCGATGGGATCACCGGTGTAGGTCCAGGGACGGCGTGCCTTTACTACTTGACCTGTTAGATTGGTCTCCCTCCAGCCATTCAATATCCAGTCGTTGTTGTCTCCCTGGTCGAAAGCAACAACGGGTTCACCCAGACCATTCAAGATAGATACCGACCGAGTGCTCTTTCCGAATCCTACATTGCGCCGCACATCGACCAGACTTAGAGGTCTTCGGTCAATGTAAGCAATGGTTGCGCCTAATACAGGATTCTGGTTGCCTGAGGTAGCATTCGGATTGGGCAAGTAAACTTCAATCGGTCGTCCGAATTGATCATGATGAATGTCGCTGGAACTCCCATTCGGTGCTATCGAACTTACGACCTGCTCAAAACCGCGATCGAATATAGTCTTTGTCTCCAGGGTTGAGCCCGCGCACCCGTCTGTAAAACGTTCCACGAAATTGGGCAGGTATTGATAAGGACCATCATAGATAATAGCTGTGCAACTGGCCGGTGAGCCGCCAGAAGACTGACCGCTGGCTATCTGGATAGCATTACCCCAGGTGTCATAATTCAATGTGGCGAGCGTGTGCCAGCCATTGTTGAGTGATTGACCAGGAGGCTTTGGGGCAGTGCTGTTATTACCCGCCGGGTGATGACGATCGAGAGATATTGATTGATCATCGAGCCAGCCCTCGACAGATTGGATATCTTTCGTGGCGTCATTGTAGGTGAAACGGGATTTGCGTAGGAGTTTATCTGGATGAATACCCCCCAAGACTGGCCGGGGCTCCCAGATGGAGACAAAGTCTGGTAAACATTGCCAATCGGGCGTGCAGGGGAGGATCTCAGGTGTATCAAGCGAATTACTCGGACCATCGGGATGAGCAGTACCTTTTGGTGAGAACAGTGTAATCGTGGTTATGTCTGCGACATCGGTTGGCTTGCTATCTTCATCTTTGACAGCCCCCTTGTCAGTGACTCTTTTTAGAGTTCCCAGCTGGTCATACTCGACCAAGCGGCTTAGGTGTTTGCGGATTCCTTTCTGGTTAGGGGCATTCTCCAACACATCACCTCCTGCCACTTCATCACCTCCAGCTATGGGGGAGATTTTCCCACCGCGTTTTGTAGGCTGAGCATCATCGTAGAGATACGTGTCAATTTGGCTAGGGTATGAAAACGTCACCCGTCGGTCAGAGCGATCAAACAAGGTTCCGTTACCGTATTGGAAAGTCTTTGTCCATAGGAGTTTTGGCCCACCTCTTTCCAGTTGATGACCCCAATCGTAACCAGTATTTAAGAAAAAGGAAGCATTGGCTCGATCAATACGCACAGCTCGGCCGGTAAGGGATTTATAAGTATCGTCGTCGCTACCTTCCGGGCAAAGGGGTATATCTTGAGTATTTAATGCATTATTTTGGCACGGCCCAAACCAATAAGTTGTCGCGGTTGTGGCCATTTCATCGCCATAGTGTGCAAAGACCTTGCGGAATCCTACAAAGCTCCGTGACCAGCGATCGTAGGCGGGGTTTTGGTAAGCATACTGTGCCGTACGCTTGAACTCATAAGGTGCTGAGAATTGAGTACCACTTGGATTATTCGCATGGTAACTGTCCTGAGTGATAATCTGGGTGACGATGTTTTCAACAACTGGGGAATGATACTCCCATGCAACTGCGGGGCCTGTCTTTTTCGCTGCCAGGTCGAGTTGTTGTATGGTCTGATACTGGATATCAGTCGTCGCACCGTAGCCGTTATGGATTCGTGCCAGTAATCCAGGCCTAGGTGCTCCACCTGTACCTATGCTCGGAACAATAAGAGGCGGAGTCTGCATAAATAGGCCAATGTAGGCACCTCGGTTCGTGAGAATGACGATGTCGTCGGTACCGTCAGCATTCATGTCGGCAAAGGTCGTCCGGTGATCGCCAAAGTTAGAGCTAATGATAGGAGTTCCAGTACGTTCGTCCAAAACCACACCCACCACGCAAGATCCTGTCACGCACGCAAAGGTGTGTCCGTCCTGGTTGACCCACAGTCTCACTTTTCCCGTATATCTGTCATATTGCACAATGTCTGCAAGACCATCTGCCGTGACATCGTGGAAGAAAGTATCTTTTTCGAGCTCATGTTGATACTCGCTATTAGAAGGCCAGAGCGCTTGGGATCCTAACATCTCAATTTCATATATGGCTGCAGCTTCAGTAGGCAATTCTTTACAGGGCCAAGGTTGTAGCGAGCCAATACACATAAATTCGCCGTAACCGTTACCGGGTCTTACCCGTGGAATCCCACTGCCATCCTTCGGATTTATGGTGACAAGATCAACCAATCCATCTCCATTTACATCAATATAGTAAAACTTGGTGCCTCTTTTTGAACCTGCCACATTAGGAGCAAGACTATGAGGTAGTTGAGCAGGATCGGAAACAAAAGGAACCTGAGCGGGCCCTTCGCCCTGAATAGGCAAAGGTTCATGCTTAGCATAGCGTTGAGTAAACTGGACAAAGGCTGTATCGAAATCAATAGCTGGCTCACCGGTTGAATCGAGTCGATCTACAAGACCATCTCCATCAATGTCCGAGAACCAGCGGGGCACACGAGGTGACCCTAACTCAGGTTGATCAGAGGGGATAGGTGGATCTTGCTCTGACTTGCCAGGGGCGCGTTTTGGCCAGTCATTGTCGTGTGTTTTTTCCCATTTCCAGCCTGGATGGAAATCGGCCTCTTTGAAGTCGTAAGGTCCGGCTTCAACCTTGAACAATTTACAGCCAGTTCCTGGTTGAAACTCGCCAGGTTTAGATCCAGGCAGCAAAGGCCGGGTACGGAAGGGAGCATACTGTGCGTTACTCCAAGCAGCAATACCTTCGCCCCACGAACCCAGTATCGTGGTTGCTTTGGATGGTCCTATATTGGTTAAAAAACCTGGGAAATGCCCAATGTTGTAAAAAGTGAGTCCGCTTTGATCGTCAAATCTTCCGGCATCCATGCATTGATAAGCAAGTTCGACCTGGGTGCCGTTACTAATTCCAAGATTCAAGTAACCGACGATTGGCCGTGAGCTTGAATTTGCTCTCAATTCTCTGTTGGTATACACGCATAAGATAGAACCCTTCTGATCGTCTGCCACATCACTACCGGCTATTTCTGTTGCGACAGGTGCAATTGCAGAACTTTCACCTTCGAGCGGATAGGTGCAAAATTCATTATTCCAACTTTGCACAATGTCTGGAAGCCCGTCCCGATTGAAATCAACGACACCGACACTGTTGAGGTATGGAAGCACGCGGTACGCATCGATTGGGTTGGTAGGTCCTCCCTGGACATTGGTGATAAACGTTGAGCCGAATGCGACATTAGCGCCCTCATATTCAAATGACGTAGGGGGTAAGCGATATCGACATTCGCGATCCTCTGGAATGTGCCCTTTATCGTCTTCAAACTGGTTGCAACGGCCTTCCATTTGTATTCCAGACAGGAACGAGTGATGCCATAGCTGGAATCGAACAGGATTCTCTGAGGGGACAGTAGCGCCTGTACCTTGTAGCAAAGCGTAGTTGAGTAAGTAAGTGCGGATAACCTCACGCGGCCCGGCGCCCGACCATGGCATGCTCGCGACCACGACGCGGCTGAGGCGTAAGTCTGGAGTGGCATGGTAGGGATCGGCGTAAAAGGTTTGTGGGAAATCGGGTTGTTTCCAGGTAAGTTGTGTATGATGAGCGAAGTCGGTATCGCTGCGTGGGCCGTTCGCACGTGGTGTGTCGTAAATGTCCGTGAGGTATAAGAGCCCGCGCTTGCCGAGGCGCTTCCAATGGTAGTCAATATAGTTGACCGGCATACCAGAAACTTTGTGTACCGCATCGGAATGCCGAACCAGGCGCCAACGAAGAATAGCCTTATTGTTTCCAAAAGGATGTTCAATGCCAGGGGTGCTGTTGTCTGGTGGTTCGCCAAACTCAAGTAATTCACCGCCTTTGAGTTGCACTCGCCAGTAACGGCGATCACCGGAAAGATAGAACCTCGAGAATTGACCTTCAACTTGTAGCCGGAAATAACGCCATCCACTATTTTGAACCCAGCCTGGTTGAGGTTCATCGCCACAATTTGAATCCGGCAACTTACAAATAAAGACCAAAGGCTGTCCGTTATAGGTATAGCGCTCCTCGGTAACGAGGGCACCAGACGCATCTTTTCGCCGCTCTCCACAAGCGATAGGATTTCCGTCTTTGAAACAAGGATTGCCGGAAAGTGGTTTGCGCTCAATCACCGGTAAGTCCAGCCCCCAGCCATACCCGGCCTCGGAATCGCGTGAGGAGGAGTTATAGTTCAACGAAAGTCTCGGCTGGGGTCGCCCACGCGCTGCGGGGAGGTCAAACGGGTAAGTCCAAGTCATTGCCCCCGTCTTGCTGTTGGGCTGTCCATAACCTGTTGTGCCTTCGCCGAAGACACCTTCGGCTGTCTCGCCGGCTGCGCTCGTTGGATCCGCACGTCCAGAAGGCGCAATAAGTATTGCAAGCAAAATCGCCACTAGTAAAAGGATTTCGCGCCCTAATGCATATAGTGCGCCGACACAGCTTAAGGGTACATCGCTGGCTTTGCCATACATAACATCACCTCCGCGTAGATACCTAAGTTACAGGGATCTTACTTTTACAAAGAACAGGGAGCCCAATTTGGGGTTTAAGGTGCAATGGAACGGAAAACCGGGCTAAATACTTATGACTTGACGAACAATCGTGCGAAGGCCATTTTTATTGCGCATACGTTGATTTCAAAGACATCCCCTAGACTGAAAAAACCAGTTCTAACCCTGAGATGGATTTTAAGTTAAGATACTAGGCACACTAGGCCACATTGTCAATACGGTATAGCGCGTAATATAAGGCTTACACACAATAACCAAATGCTAGTGGTCTGTCATCTGATGCGATCCTCGTACTCTTTAGCATAAGAGAAAAATCAGACCTGTATGTGTTAACTGCTTGTTGATCTTAAACAATTGATTTATTGATACACACCTCATCATAGACGCTAACCTACGTTTTCGTACCGTTGGACTTCAATCTCCATTTACGGATGTGCTCTAAGCCCATTGACTTCCCGATTTTTCTAGTATATATGCGTACTATGCGTTGATTCCGCCGACTTTGCCCATGCCGCTGGCCGACGCCTATCGGTATGCGGTAACGCTCTGTGGGGGCGAATGAACGCAAGTGAAGATCGGTGGTCCCGTTAAGAACCTTGAGGCCTTCATGGATCGGATCATGGACTGACCTTCCGTGCAGCCAGCGTTGCGCGGCGAAGCCGCTGCATTCGCTGCCCAGCTGGTCTCCTAAAGAGCCCTCCGCATGACCCACCTACACGGCGACGCTGAGACTTGCGGGAACTGAGGCATCTATTACGAGCAAGCATCTAGGGCCAACCTGAAAGTCAGGCATGCATTCTACTGCTGCCATTCCGAGTGATAGCGTCGAGGTCCGCAATTGGCCGACTGTTGTTATTCGCGACAGTCGGTACCCGACCCAAAGGAGACCGTGAAAGCCTAACTGTCAGCCCTGAATTGCCCATGGCGCAAAGCCAAACCAGGCAATACCAATAGATTGAGCAACGTTGAGGTTGCGAGTCCCCCCAGAATGACGATAGCCATTGGTCCTTCAATTTCCCGGCCCGGTTCTCCGCTACCGATAGCGAGCGGCAAGAGTCCGAGCGCCGTCACCAAGGCGGTCATGAGGATGGGTGTGAGGCGCTCCTGGGCGCCGCGCAGGGCAGTTTCTCTGTTCCAGGTCAGCCCCTCGACGGAAACCAGATGCTCGTAATGCGATAACAGCATCACGGAGTTACGCAGGGTAATGCCGAACAGCGTAACGAAACCCACCAGCGAACCGATGGACAATTCGCTGCTCGACAGAAATACAGCCAAAACGCCGCCTACCAGGGCAAAGGGCAAGTTGATCATGACCAGAATCAGGTTGCGATGATTACCCATCACGATGGACAGTAGCAGCACGATCCCGACACCGGCCATCGCTGAATGAACCATCAAGTCATGTGTTGATTTGGCCTGAGCCTCCGCCGCGCCGCCAAATTCCACGTAACTGCCCGCAGGCAAGGCGACCGTAGTGGCGATTTTTTGCTTAGCTTCGTTCACGAACGAGGCGATATCGCGCCCCGCAACGTTGCCCGTAACGGCTTGAATTCTCCGGGCTCCCCGATGCAGTACCACATAACGTCCCGAATCTTCGTAAATATCCGCCAATTCCTTGAGCAGGACATAAACGCCATTCGGGCTTCGCAATGGCAGACGGCCGATGTCCGCGATATTTTTTCGCAGTTGTGGATCGAGGATCACTGCGACATTAAAAATCCGGTTGCCTTCGTAGATTTGACTGACCACGTCGCCCTGATAGGCGGTACGGATTGCTTCCAACACCTGGACCGAATCGAATCCCCACCGCAACAGGTCATTTTGGCGCAGGCGGACGATCAACCGCGGCGTTCCCGGCGGGGATTGCACCTGCACATCGGTTGCACCCTTGACCTGGTTCAGCACCTGAGCGATCTTTTCGGCCTGAGCATCCAGACTATCCAGATCATTACCGACGACGTTAACCACCACCGAAGCGGTATAGCCTGACAGGGTTTCTTCGACACGTTCGGCCAAAAACGTTTTCACCGAAGAATTGATACCGGGGAACTCTGTCAACACGCGGCGTATATCCGCAAGCGCCTGCTCGGATGCTTCGCCGGACAGCGGCTTCAGGTCGATATTCATTTCGCTATAGTGCGTGCCCCAGGTATCATCGGCCTTTTCCGCACGTCCGACGCGTTGAGCAACCAAGCTCACTGCGGGAAGTTTCAGCAATGCCTGGCTGATTTGTCCACCGAAACGCAGCGACTCCTCCAGTGAAGTGCCTGGCGCTGCCGATACGTGGATAATGAAATGACCTTCTTTTAGTTCCGGCAGAAAACCCGCACCGAAAAACGGCAACGAACCCAAGGCGGCCAGCATCAGCAGTACCACGCTGCCGATGATGACCTTTGGGCGGCGGTCAATTTTCATCAGAATCCCAAGGTATCGGCGCTTGAGCCAATTCATCAGCGGGGGCTCCCGCTCGTCCAGGTTCTTTTCTCCCAGGAACAGCAAACACAAGGCCGGAGTCAAGGTCAGTGCGACTGCCAGCGAGGCCAGCACGGATAAGATGTAAGCGATGCCCAGCGGGGCAAATAATCGGCCAGCCAGATCGGACATCAGGAGAATCGGCGTAAAGACCAGTACAACCGCGAAGGTGGCAAAGACCACAGCGCTACGGACTTCGAGGGAGGCATCCAATACCACCCGAAGCGGTGCGCGGGGCTGGGCCGCGTGGCGGTTGTCCCGCAGTCGGCGGAGGATATTTTCGACATCGATGACGGCATCATCCACTACCTCGCCGATCGCCATCGCCAGGCCGCCCAGGGTCATGGTATTAAGGCTGAAGCCAAGCCATTCCAGCACTATCACCGCCGACAGCAACGACAAAGGGATGGCGGTGCAGGAAATCGCCGCCGTGCGCAGATTGAACAGGAACAGTGTCAGGACGACAGCAACCAGCACGGCGCCAATGAGCAGCGAGGTTTGAACATTATGGGTGGCGAGCTGTATGAATTTGGCAGGACGAAACAGCACCTGCATTGTCACATCCTGTTTCGTCAGACCGGGCTCGATCTCCTTCAAGGCCTGCTCGACGCGTTCGGTTACCTCCAGAGTATTGGCTCCGTATTGTTCCGAAATAACCAATTGCACACCGGTCTGGCCGTTGATCGACGCTACGCCGATGATGGGTTCCGGTGCTTCCCGGACTTGGCCGACATCGCCCAGCGTGACGTTGGCCCCGTTGCCATGCACGAGCACCGTCCTGGCCAGTTGTTCTGCGGTAATGAACTGCCCCTCGCTCTGCAAGACCAGACGCTGGTTGGGATTGTCGATAAAACCCGCGCCCCTGATGCCGGTGGCACGACTCGTCGCGGCGCGAACGTCTTCAATAGAAAGGCCGTATTGGATCAGGCGATCGGGTTGCACCTGGACCTGCAATTCCTTCACTTCGCCGCCGAAAACCGCGACCTTCGCGACTCCGGGAGTCGCCAGCAACCTTGGTTTGAGGGTCCAGTCGGCCAAGGTCCGAAGCTCCATCAGGCTGCGTTTATCCGAACTGAGTCCCACGTCCAGCACCGTGCTCATGGCAGACGTCAGCGGTGAAATAACAGGTGCCTGGACGCCCTGAGGCAGGCGCCCGGCCAGAGTCGCCAGCCGCTCGGCCACGACCTGACGATCGCGGAAAATATCGCTGTTCGGTTTAAAAATGACGGTAATGACGGACAAACCCTGAATTGAATTGGAGCTGAGACGCTCGATGCCGGCCACACCGTTGATGACGTTTTCGATCGGTTGCGTCACCAATACTTCCACTTGCTCGGCGCTCAATCCCTGCGCTTCGGTCTGGATAACGACCTGCGGCGGTGCGAATTCAGGAAAAACGTCGTAATTCGCCTGTTCAAGGGCATAGAGTCCATATCCCAACAGCACGCACGCCAAGGCGATGACGACACCTCGAAAGTGCAGAGAAAAGCGGACGATAGCCGCCAATAATCCCGTAGGTTCTCCATTCACGGCTTAATCCCCTTCGTCGCCCATTTGAATTTGTCCCAGTAGCTCCTGGGACAGCAACAACTGCGCCCCCTTCAAGACAACGGCCTCTGCTGCTGAAAATCCTTGATTAACAAACCAGCCATTAGAAGTAGGCAGGTCTGCCGGCAGTTCCCGGCGGATAAATTGTCCGGGAGACGTTTCGATGTAAACCCAGGCTTTTCCCTGCCACGACACCACGGCCGCAGCGGGAATGTTCACGCCCGGAATCGAATCACCCGCAGGCAGAAAAACCGGTATATTCACGCCGGCCGCAAAATCGAATGATTGGCGCGACACTCGATAAAGCAGCGTCGTTCCCTGAAACCTGGGATCGGTGCGCGGCAATCGGGTAATCAAACTGGCTTCAATCAAAGCACCATCGCTCGTTTGAATACGGGTCGTATCAGGTAACGAGGCGAGGCTTTCTCCCTCCGGAACGGACACTTGCACCAAGGCTTCTTCCAGACTCGCCACCCGGCTGAACAACGGCGAGTCATCCACTATGACTTGCGCCACAGCTTCACCCCACTGCTGCCGGGCATTGCGCTCAATGGCCAGAGAGACTTCGCGGGTCGCTTGGGCGCGCGCTTCATCGGAGCGCCAGGTTGCTTCGGCGAGCTGCATGGCTCGCTCGGAGGTGTTACGATCATCCGCATGCAAGTCCTTGAGCCTCAGATATTCCAGCCGCGAAGCCAACACCGTGGCCTGGGCGCTTTCCGATTGCGCCTTGGCCGCTGCATAGGCATTGCGCAGATCAACCCATTCCTGGATAGGTAATACTACACCGAACGCCCGTATCATCCGCTGGTGATTGACCGCTTGCAGCGCTCCTGTGGCGATACCGCCTTTTTGGCGGGCGATTTCTTCCAGAGTGACAACAGCGGCGCCGTCAATGACCGCAACGCTCGCCTTAGTCGGCAAGACGGCCTGTTCGCGTTCACGCTCCGTTTCCGATTCCCGACATCCCTGTAAGGCGAAAATCATCAATACCCATAACGCGACTTTTCTCATTCTGATGTGCCCTACGGACGCGGTGGGTTACTGGGAGATGGGTGATCAAGCTCGGCGTTCAGCGGCCGTTGCAAGGCGTCTTCCACCAAGCCGAGTGCTTGGTGCGCCCGGTTCCAGGTATCCAGACGCGCGAGCTGGATGCTGATAAGTTCCGCCTCGGCGCTGGTCAAAGCGAGCCGATCGGTCTCGCCGGCGTTGAATTGAGCAGTGACCGCACGTTGCTGTTTTGCGCGTGAGGCAAGCAATGCCTCGGCGATAGTCAGTTTATTCGAAGCCATCCGAAATCCGATAACGGTTTGGTCAATGTCGCCCATCGTCTTGTTTTGCAATGCCAGGAAAGTCGCCGCCGCGAGTTTGCGATTGGCTTCGGCCTGGGCGATGGGACCTTCGTTCTGGTTCAGGATGGGTAGCGTCAGCGATACGCCCAGTGACCATTTGTTTTCACCTTGATCCCATTGGTGACCCGGTTTCATCTGGATGTCCGGGTATTGCTTGGCAATTTCCAGTTGTAAGGCCGATTGGCTAACGTCGTATTCAGCCAGCGCTTTCAGAATATCCGCCCGGTTGATCAAGGCCAAGCGTCGTAGTCGGTCAACGCCCAGCGATTTATCCGGCGGCAATCGGGAGAAGGCATCGAAGGAAAAGGCTATTCCGTCCAATGCTTGGACCGGCAGTCCCAGAGCCGATGCCAGAAGTACCTTAGCTTCAGCGTGCTCCCGTTGCGTTTCCGCCAACAGCAATTGGGTTTGTTGCAGGGTAAGATGGGATTGCGTCACCTCCGGCTGAGAGACGGCTCCTGCGGAGAGACGATGCGCCAGTAAATCGACCAGACGATCCTGAATGGCCGCCTGCTTTTGCAAGGTATACCGCTTCGTCTGTGCGACATAAAAGGCTAGAAATGCCGATCGAACACGGCTGCGGACTTGCCAGGCCGTGTTGAGCAATTTGAAACGAGCCGCGTCTGTTTGGTGTTTGGCCTGATCCAACCTAAGCCCACGTTTACCCGCGGTCTCGATCGGGACATTCAGACTCCAGCCCAATGTCCATGGAGAAACCGAGGCTAGTGCATTGGAATCGAACTGCGGGGAAAAACTCACCGTTGGATTGGGCCGCATACCGGCGGTAATACTTCCCGCTTCGGCGAATCCCAGTTCGGCGCGGGCTACGTCCAAGTCCGGGTGATAGTAAAATGCGGCCAGCATGAGGTAGGTCAAATTCCAGTTTGCGGGCGGCCATGCAGAGCTATCCTGCCTGAGATTGATCTTAAAAAACGCACGCAAACCGGGATCAGTCAGCGTGTGCGCTTCCAGACCGGAGGCTGTGACCAAAGCGTTGATCGGCTTGTCGGTAAACGAAACGCAGCTGTTCAGCGAGAGCGGTAACAGAAGAAAGAGAAAAAATAAAGCCGGTCGTGTTTTCATGATGGTTAATGATAGAACCATGACCCGACCAGGAACATGACGCCAAGATTACATTTTTGTCATGTTGGGTGGTGAACAGGAAGAGCGACTTTAAAAGTCAGGGGCACCTCACTCCTCATGAAACTGAAAAAAATCGTATGCGTGCTGCATCACCTCAGATAAGAGTGAAGCACTCTTACCACCTCTTCCAAATCCTCGCTCCGCTGCTGTGGGGAAATGTCATCCGCACCGAGGTGCTCGCGAATATGCCCTTCCAACACCTCAGCCATCAGTCCGTTAACAGCGCCCCGAATCGCGGCGATTTGCTGAAGAACCGCCGCACACTCCGATTCCTGCTCTAACGCCTTTTCCAGCGCCTCGGCTTGCCCTTTGATGCGGCGCACACGGGTCAACAGTTGTTTCTTGAATTTGATTGTATGGGCCATGGCGTCTCTTTTGATTGCATGAAAGTATACTGGGGTATAGTATATATTATTTAGCCAAAGGACTCTATCAAATGCACTCCTCCGCTATTGACAACTGGCGTCACTCTCACGTCTTTGACGAGGGCAACCCCCTGGCAGAAAGAAACACGCGCTGGGCTCTGGTACTAACCGCCGTCATGATGGTGGCCGAGATCGTCGGCGGTTTGATGTACAACTCAATGGCGCTGTTGGCTGATGGCTGGCACATGAGTTCGCACGCCTTGGCGCTGGGTCTGTCGGTGCTGGCCTATGGTGCTGCTCGTCGCTTTACCCACGATGTGCGGTTCGCCTTTGGCACTTGGAAGATTGAGGTGCTGGGCGGCTATACCAGTGCGGTTTTCCTTGTAGGCGTTGCAGGGCTGATGCTGTACCAATCTGTTGAACGTCTGCTCTCACCGACGCCGATTCACTACGATCAAGCCATTGCGATTGCGATGGTCGGCCTGCTGGTCAATCTTGCTTGCGCGTGGCTGCTTAAGGATGGACATGCCCATCAAGAGCATGGCAGTCATCATCACCATCACGACATGAACCTGCGTTCCGCGTATTTGCATGTCTTGGCTGACGCAGCTACCTCTGTGCTCGCCATACTGGCGCTGATCGGCGGCAAATTTTGGGGGGCCAATTGGCTAGATCCGGTCATGGGTATTGTCGGTGCCGGCCTGGTCGCGATATGGGCCTATGGATTGCTGCATGACACCGGACGTGTGCTACTCGATGCCGAAATGAACGCCCCTGTAGTGGCAGAAATCCGGGAAGTCATCGATGCAAGCCCACTCAAGGCCGACATCACTGACCTGCATGTGTGGCGTGTCGGTAAGGGCAAATACGCGTGTATCCTCTCGCTCGCCGTCACCGATGCCGCAGAGCCGGATGACTTCAGGCGACAGCTAAGCATTCATGAAGAACTGGTGCATGTCACCGTTGAAGTCAACCTACGCCGAGAGTAGTCAAACACGTTGTCGATCGACAGCGTATACATCTCAACCGGGCGTCAGGCCAGATTAGAGTCGTTCGCCATTAAATCTTCGGCCAAACTCGTTACATCGCCCGCGGTAATAAACGCCAAGCGACCTTTACCATCATCTGTCGATCTAACAGGCAGTCGGACAGGTAGCTAAAACTTAAAAGTGGTCGATGATTCTCTTGGCCAACAATGCTGGGGTGCCCATACAGGGTATAGCTCTCGAAACGGACAAAATCGTACGCAAGGGATGCTTGCTTGGCAGAGGCGCTACCGGTTGTCTTTTGGTTGTCGAATCAAGCCAATAAGCGCCATCGCGCAAAAGACCGCACCCGCATAAAACGTGAACGACGCTCCGAACCGATCCCACAACAGCCCCGCAAGTACGCTGGCAATGAGCATGGCAAACCCGCTCATCAGGTTGAAGAAGCCATAGGCAGTGCCGCGTAGATCGATGGGCGCGGTATCGGCCACCATGGTCGCCAGTAAACCCTGCGTCATTCCCATGTGGATGCCCCAGAGCGCGACCCCAATCAGCACGACGCCCCAATGATCGTTGGTGGCCAGGACCAGATCGGCCGCGATCAGCACGATGAGGCCAAGCGCCAGCAGTTTGGCATGACTTATTTTGTCGGAAAGCTTGCCGAACGGATAAGCCGAAGCCGCATAGACCAGATTCATTGCCACCATGACCAGCGGCACCAGTGCGATGGGAATACCGCCCTGTTGTGCACGCAGAACCAAAAACGCTTCGCTGAAACGGGCCAGTGTGAAAACGGCACCGATACCCACCACCCACCAATACCTTCGGTCGAGACGTTTTAGATTTTCCCGGCGAATCGGGTTGATACGTCTGCCATCCACATGCTGCTTCGGTTCCCGCACTCCGAACAAGAGCAGTGCGACCGCCATCAATCCGGGGATTACCGCAACCCAAAATACCGCTCGGAAGTCGTTTGCCCAGAGCAGCATCAAACCGACCGCCAGCAGCGGCCCCAAAAACGCGCCCACCGTATCCAGAGACTGGCGCAGCCCGAAGGCGGCGCCTCGCAAGTGGGGCGGGGCAATGTCCGCGACCAAGGCATCGCGCGGAGCGCCGCGTATACCTTTCCCCACTCTATCCAACAGTCTGGCCGTCAATACGATGCCGATACCGGGCGCCAAGGCAAACAACGGCTTGGTCAATGCCCCTAGGGCGTAGCCGGCCAGCGCAAGCCCTTTGCGCCTGCCGAGATAGTCACTCAGCACACCTGAGAATACTTTGACAATCAATGCCGTGGATTCGGCCACCCCTTCGATCAGGCCTACCGCGAAGGCGCTTGCCTCCAGTGTTGTGACCAGGAACAGGGGTAGCAGGCTATGGATCATCTCCGAGGAAATATCCATCAGTAAACTGACGAAGCCTAGTATCCAAATGCCCGAAGGAATTTGACGCAGTATGCTATGGGTGATTTTTTTGGTCATTGAACAAAGGGAAATGCAAAGTGACGGTCGTACCTTTACCGGGTTGGGATTCGATGCTCACCGTTCCACCATGCATTGCCATGATAGACCTGATAATAGCCAAACCCAGCCCGGTGCTGTGGGAGTCGGCAGAGCGAGCCTGATCGACACGGTAGAAGCGGTCGAACACTTTTGGGAGATGCTCTCGCGCAATGCCGCATCCGTTATCACTGACATGGATAGACACGCCATCTGCGCTTGGGGAAGGCTCCACGACCAGCTTGATCTGCCCACCCAGAGACGTATGGCGGATAGCGTTGGCGAGTAAATTAGTGACCGCACGCCGGAATAGGATGGGATCGGCTTCCAGGCCAGCCTCGCCCTCGCATTGAATCGTTACCCCCTGTTCTTCGGTCACGGCTTCGTAAAAATCACGGATCGCCTCCAGTTCTTGGCGCACATCGAGCCGGGCCAGTTGCAGAGGAACCTGGGCGTTGTCTGCGCGGGCCAGGAACAACAGGCTGTCGATCATGCGGGAGAGTCTGCCGCACTCCTCCAGGCTCGACTCCAGTACATTGCGATACTCGGTCTCCGAGCGAGCACGAGCAAGCGTGACTTCGGCCTCGCCCATCAGATTATTGATTGGCGTGCGTAGCTCATGCGCCAAATCCGCGGAAAACTGGGTAAGCCGAGTAAACGAGTCTTCCAGGCGTCCGAGCATTTGATCGAAGGCTTCGGCAAGCGTCCTCAGTTCCCGAGGCCAACGAGTCGGCTCGATGCGTTCATGCAATTGACTCGCGGTAATGCGTTGAGCGGCACGGGTGATGTCCTGCAAGGGTCGCATGCCCCGGCGTGCAACCAGCGCACCGAGCAATGCTGAAAGTAATATCCCGAATGGCAGTATCATCGCCAGTTTGCGCTGGTAATCGGTGAGTAGCGCATCTTCACGGCTGATATCCAGCGCCACCTGAATTACGCGGGATTCACCTGCCTCATTAACCACTTGCGCCGCCAACAGAAGGTAAGGATGACCGTCTGTCGTGTGCCACTGTAAGCTGTTCTCGGCCAAGTCGCCCCGTTTCGTCTCGGCGGCAGGCATTGGGAAAACCATAGCGGGAACAACTTTTGCCATACCAGGCGTTTCGATCACCACAATACCCTGGGGTTCGAGAATGCGTGAAAAATAAGCGTAATAGGGTGTGACCTTTGCTGTCACCGCCTCCCATTGAACTTCTTGTTCAAGGGAAGTCCAATTATCCCCGTGCTCTTTTAAGAGTATTTGCAGGCTATGCACTTTGTCAGCAAGAAACTGTTTGTCTTCCTCGCGGAGGTTGATCACTACCGCCTCGTATAAGAACGCGGTAACCACAATCAGTAATGCGGACGCCGAGAGGGTGTAAAGCAGCGTTAATCGCCCGGCAATCGAACCGGGGTCTCGGTCGATCTTATCGTTCTTCAAGGACGTAGCCGACACCGCGCAGCGTGTGAATTAGTTTTTTATCGAACGGGTCGTCCACCTTGCGGCGTAACCGCCTTACCGCGACATCGACTACGTTGGTATTGCTGTCGAAGTTCAACCCCCAGACCTGTTCCTCGATGAGAGTTCGGGAAATGACCTCGCCCTGTCGGCGCGCGAGCAGAGAAATCAATGAAAACTCCTTGGGAGTCAGAGTAAGCTTGCTGCCGGCGCGGGAAGCTTTAAACCGCAACAGATCGATTTCCAGGTCGGCTATGCAGAGCAATTCCGGTTGTTGTGCCGGGCTACGCCGCAACAGGGAACGCACGCGGGCCAACAGTTCCGAGAAGGCGAACGGCTTGACCAGATAATCATCCGCACCCAGTTCCAGGCCTTTGACACGGTCATTCACCGCGTCTCGAGCGGTCAGAAATAGCACGGGCATTGACTTTCCGCTTTTCCGAAGTTCCTTAACCACCGTCCAGCCATTCATGACCGGAAGCATGACATCGACGATGACCACGTCGTAATTTCCTGTCGAAGCGAGGAAAAGACCATCCTGACCATTCTGGGCATGATCAACTACAAAATCGTTTTCGGCCAGTCCCTTTTGCAAATAGGCGGCGGTCTTGAGTTCGTCTTCGATGATGAGCAGGCGCATGATAGTAAAAATTATAACGATTCAAAGTGTTTCAAAACAACGGCTTTATTTACGAAGATCATGAAGAGCCGGTTTATGTTGAGTCTTATGAGGCAATTGCAAAACCTCAACGACGAGCTGAATTAACCCCGGTGAAAGGTAGGAAAGGGTGGTCATTGCCGGCACGACGGAGTTTCTAACGACAATATCAACGCCCCAGATGAATCATACACACCGCACAGGCATCCTGCAACGATGGACGATCATTCAATAATATGAGCTATTACCTGAATTGAAGAATGAGGTTGGCAGCCTAACGCCGAAATTGGAAAAGCTAATTCATATCACAATTGCCTTACTGGAACGGTTGAAAATTGATCGTGCCTTAAGACGCCTGTATTGTTATGTTATCTTTGATTTCGAGTAAATAAATCCAACTATATCATGACCGTCGGCTTTTGGCCGGACTCGGCCATTCGAAGTTCGGCCTATCTACTATTGATAACGGATTTTATCAATAATAAATTGACTTGAATGCTTCACCGATTTCCCTGTTTACTTCATCAATTTGTTTTCGTACCGTTGGATTTCAGACCCCCGAATTCGGAAAAAATCGTACACTTAGCCGCGCCGTTGCAGCTTCCCATTGAACTTAATTGGTGAGACGCGATTGTTCGTTGATATCTGTACTCACGCCCCGGGTGCCTCTGGTCGTTCGCCGGTTGGGGCGAATATGGGGATGTCGTGCTGCCAAGATCCAACGCCCTCTATCTCAAGTAGGAAGCGGAACGGAAGCCAATTACCATTTTGTCCAGAGGAAAGTTGCTCGATGCTCTGAACACGTAATACGCTCTGCAACGGCGTGTAATCCTGCTTTGTGATTGAATCGTAATAGGGCACGCAGGCCAGCCGGATGACTTCCAAGTTGATCAGGCGCAGGAGCCATGGCGAATCTCGGAATAGATCGAAATACTCTTTGATCCGAGTTCCGAAGATCGGGTTGAATTGCATTTCTCCGCGAAAAGTAGATAGGCATGACCTAATCTTTTGGGGAAGGGCCGCCAAGCCTGTAACAGTGGCAAAGTCACCATTGACTGAGAAAAGGTCGTGCGCGTCGCTGAGCGCAAGATCAGTCGGAATATTGTGCGCGCTAGTGCGGGGAAAGCTTTTAAGCACCCGGCACGTAACAATGTAGCCAGCATCTGTCTTCTGCCACACGGGAGCGGCAGCCAGTTGTCGGCCATCGCCTAACGCGTTCACCAACACATAGCGGTCATACCTGTCGATACGATCAAAGCGCTCGCTAAACTTGATGAGCGCGGAAAGATCACCAATGAGGAAGTGGTCGATGCGCAGCTGCCACTCACACTCAATAGTGCCAATTACTTCACCAATAAAGACCAAGTCTTGGCCAAGCGCCACGAAGTCTGTTTCCGTTCTAAGCCTGGAGCCACTAAGTTCTGAGGACACTTGGCTCTCATGATCTAACTTCATCTTGTGAAGAACGTCCGCTGTGTATCGCATCTCGTCCCTGTCAATCTCAGTGCTATGGTTTGCACATAACCAGATGCCGTTTTCAATGTGAGAACGTTGCTCTGGTGTCATCGAGAGGAGATAGCGACGAGAACCTGGCGCAGCTCCATGGATATGGGCCGCTACCCCAATATTGACATGAGCAATAGGTGACTCATCACTAGGGCCTGAAGTTGGAGATCCACAACCAGGAAACGAACACCGATGGTTTGCGCGGAGGCCAAGCACTCTTATCGTTTTTTTTGAGAAATTATCGCGGTTCGATCCTGCCATGCTATTTAGCCCCTTGGAAGCAAGCTGAGTTTGTCAATCGGATTTTCATCCGGTGGATTTCTAACGTTACTGTATAGGTTTTTTGGAAATGAAACGGGAAATCGGATTAAGAGTCGCCATTCACCTAAACTCCAGCACTGAGCAGCGCAGTTTCTTGAGAGAATTGCTGATCAATGTCCAAACTTGTTCGCCACTGGCGAGCTGGAATGACAGGAGCGTTTGACTGATGGGAGCAGTATGAATTGAGATGTTCACTACTGTTCTGCGAGGGATTGCGGAGGAAGCCCCCGCGGTCTACTCACCAACGGCTCGACTTTCAAACATTATAGAGCATTGCGTGGCAGACGTTGATAAGGCTCAAATCTTAATCCGCTCAACCTCTTCGAGAGTGATCGCATCGTTGGTGCGGTCGTAGAGCTTGGTCGTGCGGGGGCTTTCGTGCGCGGCCATGGTCTGGGCGTTTTCGAGGGAGCCACCTTCCTCCAGATAGGCGGTGATACCAGTTGCCCGGAAGGTGTGGCAACCGATTGGGAAGGCGATCTCGGCTTCCAGGGCGCGTTTCCTGACCATGCGCCAGGCGTCGACGCGGCTTAGCCGTTTCTCGCTGAGGGTTCCAGTCTTGCGGAGAGCCGGGCGGAAGAGGGGACCACGCTTGTCATCGCAGAGGCCTGCGGCATTCAGATACGCATCGAGATAGGCCTCCAGCTTGTGATGGCAGGGCATCTCATGACGCTTGCCACCCTTCTCGTGCAGGCGCAGCCACCAGCGTTTGCCCTCGGGGTAGTAGTCTTCGACCCGCATGGCGACGACGGCACCGATGCGGGCGAAGGCGTAGCACATGACGCTGATCAAGGCCTTGTCGCGCAGGTCGAGCAGGGTATCAGTCGGGATGCTGTCGAGGAGCAGCCTGGCCTGTTCGGCAGTGAGCACGGGCGTCTTGCCGCGTTTGACCACATGCTTCGGCCCGCGCACCGCATGCGCCGGGTTAGTGGCGACGATCTGGCCGGTGACCAGCCAGTCGAAGCACATGCGGATGGCGGCCAGGTGCTGCTTGACCGAGGGTTTTTCGTAGGTGTTTTGCAGGCTCTCGATATAGGCGGCGACATGCAGCGGTTCGATATCGACCAGATCGAGAATATAGGCATCCTGTTCACACCAGGCGAAGAACCGGTTCACGGCCAGGTAATAGGCTGCACGGGTGTTCTTGTTGCGAATCGTGGCGGCGAAGAATTCCAAAAAACGCCGCGCGGCATTCTCGCCGTCGCGGGCAATGAGACTCGGCACGATCGTCCGATGACTTTCGATCCTGACCGCAAGAGAACGATCCGGGCACTCCAGTTTTTGGAGTGTCTTAACAGTGGTGCCAGAAGTGTCGTTCATGTTTCCCCCTTGTTGTCCCAATTTAACGTAACATAACGTCCTTTATGTTACGTTAAAATTAGGGTAGGGTGGATAACTTTTAGTTAATAGGAATACCGTTTGCTTCTATCAGCTCGCTACGCTTCATCCCATTAGCATTAATACTTATTGTTTGAAAGAGTTGATGTCTCTATCCTACAGTTAGCTGTATAAGGGGCAGTCGCAGAATTCGGAAAAAATAGTACGCTAAGGCTTCGGAGTGAATCTATAGCTGTTAATCAGCGTCCAGTATTTACCAGTAAACAGCGTCATAATTGACCATGTAAATTATTATTACACTGTTTTTTAAGGTTCATTTGTTGGTGAGCCGGTAAAAATCGATGCTGAAAGTGGTAACTTTTGCACGCTGATTTCCAGGAATAAAAGCACAATGAGTAAAAAACAAGATACAGAAGCCAAAAAACCATTGATATTTGATATTTGATATTTGCTATTGCCCTGTGTGCGATGCTCCACGCAATAAAGGCAATCACGCTAAATGTTCAAAGATTACGAAACTGAAACACATGAAAGAAAGAGGAGAATTAAAATAAAAATAGCGGCATAAGGCTCATGTAATTTTGCTAATTATTTTAATTCTTAAGCAAACCATCATCTTGATGGGTTTAAATACGATTTCATATTGTTGACTCTTTGGAAATTCCATAACCTGCTTAGGCACTTGCCTTTGCAGGTTTTTTTTTACTTTAGGCAATGTTAAAAATGCTCATTGCGGTAGGCTTCATAGGTTTTTACACCAAATAGAACCGCGAAAATGACTAACATCAACGGCAGCAGATAAGGCGCCCATCCAAAATTAGTGACGATTGGCGACAAGAAGGGAGATTTTTCTGCGGTCGCAATCAATGTATCTACCCAGTCGTATGCTATATACGAAAGAAATAATAAGACCCCACTGACTACTGCACCGATCTGCCAGACAAAGCCTGTCAAATCGGACAACAAGTCGAACAGTTCATCTGAACTGGATTTTCTTTTATAACGTCTACGTCCCATAATAATGCCTCTTAATGTGAATTAGCTTGTTTCGCTGCCATACGCAGCCTTAAATTCGTAAAATATTGGGTTAGCCGAAGCTGGTCTGTTATCAATCAGCTTCGGCCAACTCTTATTTACTGGTGGCGTAGGAACAGTAGATCGTTCCATTTCGCTGTTTCATAACCGTGCCTGGCTATCAGTTCAAACGTGCTTTCCGTGAGTTGATTAAGGTCAGTAGGCCAATCGGCGGATGCTTGAATCATCTCGTCTGGAAGCCATTGATCCTCTGACAGCATGTTTTCATCAACTTGGCCTTTGTACTGCGCAGCAACCCTTCGTGGATTGGACCCGAGCTGAATATAACGTGCTACTTCTGGGTTTTCTTGAATAAAATTGACTAACGCACGTACCCTAAGCGCTCTAGCTTGGTCCATTGTAATGTCCACAATGCGCTTTGCCCGCCCTTTGTGAAACTGAGGTGGAAGTGGGGCTCGTTTTAATGGTGCGCCTGCATCTGACACGATGAGGCGCTCAATAGATGATTTGAGCTTCTGTTTCCCGACATCGAAGATGGGCTCCATACCGAGGTTGTCATAAACGCCACCATCCATAATGTGAAGACGCTGAAAAGGTGGGGTTATCGGTTGTTCAGAGCCAGGAGCGTCACCCCATTGTAGCCGCTTGTACCATTGCAGGCTGGTTGCATCAACGCTAAGTGGGCCGATTAGGAGAGGGAAAGCTGCTGAGGCGGCCATAGCCTCCGACACTTTAAAATGCTGAGCGTCCGCTTCTCCAAGTTCATAATCCCCACATTTTCCTTTTTTGAATCGGAACCTCCGCCCTGTTTCAGCGGTAGTTCCATTCGCTGACCAAACTGGTAAATTCGGCACTTCTTGTAATGTTGCACGCACATCCCACAGTTCTTCAATAGCCATAGCAAGTACGTTAGCCCTAGAGAATAAGTAGCGCCAGTTGCAAGGGCATATAAGCAAAAGTGTTGCATGTTTTTGGAGATTATTTTTGGTCAAAAGCTGACGAATTTCAGGAAGAACGGTTGTTAAATATTCCTGTGAACTAGGCCACTTCCAGCCAGAAATACGGAAAACCAGCCCCGTAAATAAACTGCCCCCAGATACAGTTGATATGTCAGTGATATATTCAAGTTTGTTCTGTTCGGCTAGCCACTTCAAGACACCAGCATGAAACACCATGGCACGGACACCACCTCCAGACAACGCCAAGCCAATTTTTCCAGAAGTCGTCATGCTAATCTTCCTTTACCGCAGCGAAGTGCCAACGTTCATCTTGTTCACCGACAATCAGCATCAGTGCAGGCAAACCATCACGATGTAGTTCAATACCAAGATGAGCTAGTTGCAAAACATCAGCACTGCTGGCTGCTGCCGTTGATCCTGGTGGATGCGAGTGCCATTCGCCCAAGTAGCCAACGATATTTGCAGTTCTGCGCTGTACCTCACTTATAGTATTAGCAAGGCCCTCTATTCCTCTGGAGAAACCGCTTGTGTCGCCTTGACTATCTGATGGTGCGGGGAGGACATCAACAATATAAACATTCTTTTGCGTGAGATCGAAATAACCCAGTAGAACTCCGCCAGTTTCCGACGGCAGCGCCTGTAGTCTAAGTTCTCTTACTTTCGACCGTAACCCATCATCCCAGACAACACTTAGTCCATTAATGTTGTATTTGAGAACGGGGTGGACAAATAATGCATCCGTTGCAACTGCTCCGGATTCTGGATCGTAATGCCAAACCTTAATCGCCGCCGCTGGGTTTTCTGAGGCATGACGAATCTGCCGGGAAAGGTTTCCAGCATGAAGAGCCACCAATTCTCCGGAAATGACTGTCGACAAGTCTCTACAGCCTCCTCCTGTCCAAAGATAGCTTTTGTTGCCGTCAAGGTGGGCTTCGCCCCACGCTTGGTTGAGAATGCCCCTGTAATACTGAGATTCCACTCCATCCAGTCGAACTGAGCGACAGGCATTCTCCGCCAATAAAGCACAACCGTTACCACTCGGAGTCAAGAATACGGATATTCCGCGAGGAAAATCATCCTGTGAAGCGTGCTCTCTGGGGTAGTCCAGGGTTGTGGTTACGTCAATGACTAGCGCGGCATTCTTAAGGGCATCAATGACTTCTGTTGAATCAAAGTCAGTTGCACTTTTCGGTATTGCTCTTGTTTTGCTTCCAGTGCTACCCCAAAGCGCTTCATCGAGATATCGAACCACATCGGCCTTATTATGGCCGACAAATTGATCAAATGCAGTGTGCCGTGCCAAGTTGTGAGGCTTTACATGGTCAGGGTCAATGAGCGTCCATTCTCCCCATCCAGATCGGCTCCACAGGTTGAATATCTCACTACCAAGAGCACCAACTCCTGCAAGTACGCCTTTGGGGCCGGAACTCAGTATTCCTGAAGTTTGGCGGGCATACTCAGGGGTGAAGGGTTGGAGTATATCAATAGGTTCAAGTTCGACGCTTCGCCATGCGTCTGTCGGTTCTACCTGAATTCCAAGGTTATGCCGTAGGAGGTATTGGTTCTCGTATTTGTCGAGCACTCCGCCCTTAAGTCCGATCTCTTCAAGACTGATTGGCAGGAAATACGCCTTGTTATCAAATCTAGCAATATCGCTGCCCGCTTCTTTGAGCAACGGAACATTCAAAATCAGTATGGTTTTGATGTTATTGACCTTGAGCAAATTTCCCTCAACTCGCTGCCGAATCTCAGCAAACAGTTCTTTGATGAATGGAGCGCCTCGAGCATCAAGTGTGTCAGAGAGTTCTCCAAGATTCCGAGGAAAGTGCTCGATTCTCCCCTGAATCACAGAGTTTAGTCGAAGAGCAATGCAGGATGTGTTGAGTACTTGATCTGATACAGCGTCTACTGACCTTTGCATCAAACCAACGATTGTTTGCCTGTTATTACCTCGATCTGGCCTGAATTCCAGAGCAAGCCGAAACTCCTTGTTATTGACCTTTTCGTCAAAGTCATGCGGCAGAACAAGTTCTTTTGGTGCACTGAAATAAAGTTGCTCGACTGGCTGATCCGAGCGGTGAAGCTGCTCTAATGCTGTCTGCTCTAACCACCAGAGGATGCGTTCTAAGTGCTTCTGTGGTGTCCAAGTCCTGGCAATAACCGGCCACGGTTCAAAGTAGAGACACAGACTAGATGGGGCTCCATTCAAAACGTGATTTTGGTGAGGGGTAAGCGGGAATCCGGTACGTAGCGCTCTAACTTCCGGCGGGCGGTTCACCTTATTGGAAAAACAAAGAGCAAAACGTTCTCGATACTCAATTCTGGGTGCATTGTTTGGCGGTATCCGATCACACTCGCAATCCACAATCACTAGCTCAGAGTATCCATCAATATCTTCATACTTACGTACTTCGATAGATGTGAAAGAACGATGGCTACGTACCGCAAACCAAGTCTGCCGAGCCGCATCGACTTTCATGTTAGTCGGGGACTCTCCTTCAAGAGGCTCACCAATTACAAAAAACTCGGCGGTCATCATCAACCTGCACGCGGCGGTGTAGAAGAAATTACTGCGGCTGCCCCTGTGATAGTTCTGCCAAGAAATCGGAGCCCACGTTCAGAGATTTCAAACTCTAAGGGATGCGGCTTACTCGCATTGGGCTCTTCCATAGTGACGTAAAATTTACGTCCTCCAACTTCCCGCAAGTACCTTTCGTACGTTTTCCTTGCTTGGATATGGGGCGGTTGTATGGCTTTATACATATCTGCTGTGTCGGGAATTGGATTGCTTAAACTCACGATATAGGCATCCTTTTGTCCCGCGCGTAACAGTTCTTTTATGCCATCTTTCGGCTCAGTTTCTTTGTCTCCCTTCTCGTCCGAAAGCGCAAGGTAACTGCAATGGTGTGGAACATTTAAGAGATTCCATTGCAGGCGGTCTAGCCTTTTGTGGAACTTAGTGGTTGAAACAATTTCTTCCAGCGCTTCCGACGTCGAGTCACCGACAGAGAAATAATCGGTTCTGTACCCGTTAACCTCAAACCTGATCTGAAAAATGAGCGAGGCATCGTTGCGCAAGATATCGCCCTCGTCGCAATGCTTCATAAAAGGAGAGTGACAGAAGAATTCGACATTATCGGCTTCCAAAGTAAAGCCTCGTGCTAATGTACCGGCGTCTGTAAAAAGTCCCTTGCGATCTTCAAAGGAGATGTCGTTCTGCTCCATCCAATCTTTGAGAGCTTCTGGTTTCGAGAATACTTGAATCCCCTTCCCATCCCTTAGGCGTTTTCGTGCCTCCTGTCGAAGAAGTATATACTCAGCGCTTTGCTGGTCGTTACTCGCCTGTTCCAAGAGAACCGCTGCCGGAACCCACAACTCACGAATCTTTATGCGACCATTTCCCTTGTACTTATCTGCTTGCTCAAGCTCAAAGAACTCGGAAAATCCAGCGATGTGATCCTTGTCAGCGTGGGTAAAGGCAACGACATCAAAGTAGTCCCGTTTTGCATTATCAAGCTCATCACGTAGACGTTTCTTGATATCAATTACCGGATGGCCGTCATCTTCTCCTTGAACCTGATGGTGGAAGTCGAACAGGAGCCGCTTCCCGTTATCAAGGATGATTTGGCTAGTGTCACCGTTGCCGACGGGATAAAAGACTACTTTGTGCATACGTGTTTCTCCATTAGAGTAGTGGTGTTCTGTTCCATTCCCGTTCACTTAACCAGATGAACGAGAGTTTAAAAAAATCAGCCGATTCGGTGGTAGGTGAATTCGACCCCCCCAGACTCAGCAACATCCTCACGACGTAGCAAGAAGCCCTGTTCCCAAAGTTGTTTAAACTTGGTACTCGCATTGGCAATCGATATATCTGGCATGGATGCCGCGAACTCAGATGCTCTCGTGCGCTCGCGCTTCAGAGCAAAGTTGAATGCGCCCAGTGTTCCTTGGCTTGGGGTGATCCCAATTACTTGCCCGTTTTTCCCTTCCCAGACCATTATCGGTTGCCCCTTTCGTTCAGCGGCAGCATCCCAGTTCTCCAGCATGTCCTGATCGGCTAGATCAGTAAAACAGAAGCCTTTCTTGCCACGATAGCGGCGGGCAAGTTCGACAATCGTTTCAGATGCGAATGAGATATCGACTCTGCGCACCTGATCAAGCGATACCTTAAAGGTCATAGTCCCAGGATTTGACTCCACAAAGTCAATCAGCTGCTGATATACCTTGCGGCCCTGATCTCGACCCCATCCCTCTTGGGAATCCATGAAGTCACGTAATTTTATGATGGCTGATTTCTCGTTCATTGAACACATTAAATCGGATTTATCTGTTGGTGTCAAGCCTAAACGTGAAGCAAATATGTGTTCCCCAAATTAATGGAAGGCCATCGTAGCAATAGGCAGTATTTGGTTTGTAACCTTCCTTGCCGGGGGTGAGGAGCACACGGATGTTCGGAAGTCTGACATCAAGTTCACCGTTGTACTTTATAGCCTTTGCCGCACTTCCTTTAAGTCCACAGCCGCGATCCGTGCCATGCCGGGAGATGCCCTGTCGAAATATCTCCACCAGCAAATCTATGTCAGACAGATTCTCTAAGGAAGGAAATTCCGTTTTGATGGCCGGTCTTAATGTACTCATAATGCCAAGACCACTATCTGAAACCGCGACTTTAACGCGATCACCACGAGGGTAAACCTGCAAAGCAGCATACCCATCAATCTGGGTGCTGCTGTGCGAAAAAATGTTATCAATCAGTTCAGCGAAGATTGTCCAAGCTGCGCCCTCTAGTCCTTTCGCATCGGGCCGGTTACCGCATGAATCCATCATCGCGTCGGTAAGACGTGATGGTAAATCTACGTCCCTATCTTTTGGGTTGATACTGGCGATTTCGACTAGCCTAGTATTCGTTCCCCCATAAATCTCAGCCGCGGAGAGCGACGGCCGAGCCGGTAAGACATCTACGTCTTTTGCCAGATGGTCGAAGAATCCCATTCTATCGAGGTACCCCATAGTACCCGCCTCTCCTTCCTCAAATTCAAGCCGTACGCGACGCATGGAGAGGCTGAGTTGGTTGATCAAAGATAGGAGCCTGACAGCGCTGTCGACCATGATCCTGCAGCCCGTTGGAAACCGGAACAACACTTCATAGACGCCCGGTCCATGAGGTGCGCAACTGCTGCGTAATGTACTTTCTAGGGCTGATGCATCGATCCATGCCGAGGGAAACACAATTTGACAAATCATGATCTAAATCCTGTGTCCCTTATAATCGTACAGAAGTTACCGAGCCAATCTGCCAATCCCATTGTTATCCCACTCTCTCCAAAAAACCAGGCTATCATGCAACTTCCTCTAACGCCGGAGCCAAGGCTTCATGCAGCACGGCTTCGAGAAACCGACGGCTGTCGGTCTCAGTGGTGTTGAGTTGGGCTTCCAGTTGGTCGCATAGCGCCATTAGTTCATCGACCTTGGTGACGATGCGGGTTTGCTCGGCGAGGGGTGGTAAGGGAATCAGAACTGCGTTCAATATTTCAAGGTTGATGTTTTTCTGGGCAGTGGCTGGAGCGAACTCAAGCAGATTAGCCTTTGCCGTCCGCACAAAATACTCGAAATAGCGAGCGTTTTGAAACATCGAGGCAGGTATGAACCCAACAACACTATCAGGGAAACATGCATCGAAGCTAAGAATTCCGCTATCAGCAATGTTAGCGGCAATAGTGATGCAGAGCGTCCCAGTAGGCCACTTCATACTTTGTGCGAGTCCAACATCGTTGTATTTGTTGGTATAAGTTTGGATTACGCCCTGAGAGCGTGCGACATCTCCCGTCTGAATAAGCAAATGATTGCCGCCTTCAAACAACTTTGAATCATTCCGTGGACGATGTTTTGATTTACCTCTCCCAAAGATTCCAAGTTCAGGAAACCTTGCCCATGACCAGCCTAACGGTAGAACAAATGGAGCTTGCTCCAAGTCGACGTCAGGCAGTGCAGCGCCTTTTTTTCTCGCCCCATCCTTTACCAACCCAGCATTCTCTTCCTGAATCCGCTTGAGCAATTCAGCAGCCGGCTCGTCGTTGGGGTCTTGTTCCACCAGTTTGCCGCGCACGGCTAGGTTAAGGATGGTTTGACGCAATTGCTTAATGTGTGCCGGACGCTTGGTGATGCGCGGCAGATGGTTGAAGATGAAGCAGACGTGTTCTCGGAAGGCTTCTTCGTCATCGACTGGCAGGTTAAGCCGTTGCAAACTTGCCGCCCCCAGACGATCAAGACTTTGCTCCCGCTCGGTTTTCGCTGCCTCCAACTGGTCGCACAATGTCATCAGTTCATCGACTTTGGCGACAATGCGGTATTGTTCTGTTAGGGGCGGGATGGGTAGAAAAATATTCGCAATCGATTCACGATTTAGTGTCGCTCCTTTAATCGCGCCCTTTGTATCGCCCTGTCGTGAAAACTGAGGAAGCACCTTGAAGAGGTAGCTGTCCAGCTCTGGCAAATGTGGATAAATAGAAATGATCGCTTCATTATGGAAAGCCGAAACACCTAGCCTCGAAATCTTTCCAATAGTCAGCTTGAAGCTCATGATCATAGTGCCGACGTGTGCTGGCTCCGAACTAAAGACTTGCTTTTTAGCCTTTTCGCTGACAGTTTCCTTAGTGGTGATAACATCACCGCCATCTTTCATATCGGCGATGCTAACCCACGGGTAGTCGCCGGTATTCCAAAAACTCAAATCATGACGAGATGGCGTCCTGCCAGCCGAGAAATCCGCTATTCCTCCGAAGCGGACCCATTGCCAATTATTAGGCAGTTCAAAGGGATATTCCTCAATTTCAACCGGCGACTTTTGTTCCTGCTTTCTGATATCCCCATCTTTCACCAACCTGACCTTCTCGGCCTCAATCCGTTTGAGTAATTCTACCGCTGGTTCGTCGTTTGGGTCTTGATCCACTAGCTTGCCGCGCACGGCAAGGTCGAGGATGAAGCGGCGCAGGCGCTGGATAGCGTCGGGGGCTTCACTGAGGCGGTCAAAGTGTTGTAGCAGGTATTCGGCGTTCATCGCAGCAGCGCCTCGGCTAGAATAGACTTGAGCTGGTCCCGTAAACTGTCGGTTTTCTGCTCATCCTGTTCCAACTTGACCAGCAGCTCTTGCGGATCGCCGTGGTCATTGGCCGCGATATGCGGGTTTTTGAAGTCGAGGTTGTAATTGCGCGCCTTGATTTCATCGAGGCCGACTTTCCATGAGACTTCGGATGCCTGCCGATCTATACGTTCCGTTCCACCCCACCACTCCACACAGCCTTGCATGTGATCGACCTTGATCGGTCTAGTCATCGAATAGGCTTTTTGGCCTTTCGGTACACGGTGCTCATAGAACCAGATGTCCTGCGTCGGTTCGCCCTTCTCGAAGAACAGCAGGTTAGTGCCGACGCTGGCATAGGGTTTGAACACGCTACTGGGCAGGCGAACGATGGTGTGCAGGTTACATTCTTCCAGCAGGTGTTCCTTGAGGCGAGTTTTAACTCCTTCGCCAAACAAGGAGCCATCCGGCAACACGATGGCGGCGCGGCCGCCTGGCTTCAAGAGGCGAATGAACAGTGCCAGAAACAGGTCGGCTGTTTCCTTAGTGCGGAAATGAGCCGGAAAGTTGGACTCAATGCCGTCTTCTTCTTTTCCGCCAAACGGCGGATTGGTGAGGATGATGTCCACTCGGTCTGATTGGCCATAGCTAATATAAGGCCGTGCCAAGGTGTTGTCGTGGCGCACGAAGCTGGGGTCTTCAATGCCGTGCAATAGCATATTGGTGATGCAGAGCATGTGCGGGAGTTGTTTTTTCTCCACGGCTCGCAGGCCGGCTTGCATGGCCTGTTCGTCCGCGACCTTTTTTACATAGCGGTTGCGCATGTGGCGAATGGCACAGGTGAGAAAACCGCCTGTGCCACAGGAAGGGTCGAACAGGATTTCTCCCGGCTTGGGGTCGATACGATCCACCATGAAAGCAGTGACGGCACGGGGGGTGTAATACTCACCCGCGTTGCCCGCGCTTTGCAAGTTGTTGAGCAGTTGTTCGTAAATGTCACCGAAGTGCTTGCGTTCTGACAAGTCGTTGAAATCGACGCTGCTGATTTTGTTGATGACCTGCCTTAGCAGCTGACCAGACTTCATATAGTTGTAGGCGTCTTCAAACACGCTGCGCACCACGCGGCTGCGATTGGCGTTCTGGCCTGTTGTTGGCAGTTCCTTGAGCTTTGGAAATAGCTCGGTATTGATGAAGGTTAGCAGCGCGTCACCGGTGATGCCTTCCGGATCAGCTGCCCACGTCCGCCATTGCAGGGCATACGGGATCGGCGAGCGGTAGTTATCCTGCATCACCTCCAATTGTTGATCCTGATCGTCGATGATTTTGAGAAAGAACATCCAGCAAAGCTGGGACAGGCGCTGAGCGTCACCATCGACGCCGACATCTTGGCGCATGATGCCTTGAATGGATTTAACGGTATTTCTTGCAGACATGGATTAGGAGACTTCCTGATAGAGAGCGGCTTGCAGTTCATGGACAGCGTCTTCAAAGCTGGCTCGTGAACCAAATTCTTTGATGAGCTGGAGCGGTGTTCCCATCGTGTTGAAGGGGGAAATTTCAAGAATATGGACGTTATCCAGCCCGCTGACCACGCCTTCATCTTGATACTTGGTGAGCAGAGCTTCAAGTACGGCCCTGGCTTGCTGGCCGTACTTGGTGAATACGTCACGTTTGCGCACGTTGTTAGCTCGGTCGCGACGCGTGAGCGGCGGCTGATCGAAGGCAATGTGGCAAATCAGGTCGAAGGGGTCGAGGTCTTTGCCGACCTCTTCCATCAACGGCTCCAGAAACAGCCCCTCTTCCGCCAATTCTTCAATAATGGCCTCCTTGCGCTCGTCAGACTTCCAGCGGGCAAGGAACTTATCAAGGCTGGAGAAATGGGCGCGGATAGCCTTACGGCTGTAATCGCGCAGGGATTCAGTCACCAGCTTGCCGTTTTCGTCGAGGTATTCCACCTGCTCGATGATGACGGTCACAGGCTTGCCTTTGACATAGAATTTGGTGGGCGGCCGGTCAGTACCGGGCGGCAGAGTAATATCTGGCGGATCGACGACTACAGTTTCGCCTTCGCCGGGCTGAGGCGGAATGGGGTCTCCGTCATCAGGTGGCGGTGTGACATCCGGCGGGGTGACCGGATCACCTTCGCCCGGTTCGTAAATCTGCACCGGTTCGCCGTCAAATTCAGGGTCGGCAAAGTGATTGGTGGCTTTGCGGAAGTCGATCAGGGTGAAGTAATACTTCTTGGTGTCTTCATGGACGCGGGTGCCGCGTCCAACAATTTGCTTGAATTCGGTCATGGAGCCAATTTCACGGTCGAGCACGATCAACCGGCAGGTTTGCGCATCGACCCCCGTAGAAAGCAGGCGTGAGGTGGTGACAATGACTGGGTATTTGGCTTCCGGGTCAATAAAGTTGCCAATCTGATCCGTCCCCTCCTTATCGTTGCCGGTAATGCGCATGACATAGCGGGCGTTCTGTTGGACGAGGTCTTGATTTTCATTGATGAAGGCTTGGCGCATTCGGGCAGCGTGTTCGGTATCCACGCAAAAGACAATGGTTTTCTGGAATCGGTCGCCACTTTGCTTGAGGTAGTCCGATACCCATTTGGCGACGCGCTTGGTGCGCTCGTCGATCACAAGGTTCCGGTCAAAATCCTTTTGATTGTAGATGCGGTCTTCGATTTCATGGCCATTTTGGTCGGTTTCCCCTGACTGAGGACGGTAGCCTTCTACATCCACATCGAGATGCACCTTGATGACTTTGTAGGGGGCAAGGAAGCCGTCACGAATGCCCTGCTTGAGCGTGTAGGTGTAAACCGGCTCGCCGAAGTAATGGATATTTGAAACATACTCGGTTTCTTTGGGCGTGGCGGTGAGGCCAATTTGCGTGGCGTCAGAAAAGTATTCGAGGATTTCTCGCCAAGCCGAATCTTCGGCAGCACTGCCCCGATGACATTCGTCGATGACGATGAGATCGAAAAAGCCGGGTGAAAACTCGCGAAACAGCTTTTGCCGCTCCTCCGGGCCGGTGATGGCTTGATACAGTCCGAGATAGATTTCGTAGGCGGTATCAATGCGGCGGATTTTGTCGATGGCTGTCGTAATGACCTCCACGCTGCCATCAGCCCGTTCAATGGTTTTGGCTCCGGTGCTGAGTTTGGCCATGGCCGCGCCGAAGGGGCGGAAGTCGTTGACCATAGTCTGGTCGATCAGCACATTGCGGTCAGCCAAAAACAGGATGCGTTTTTTCTGTCCGGCCCTCCAAAGCCGCCAGATGATCTGAAATGCGGTGTAGGTCTTGCCGGTGCCGGTAGCCATGACCAGCAAAATGCGGTTTTGACTCTTGGAGATGGCTTCAACCGTGGCATTGATGGCATTGCGCTGGTAATAGCGCGGTTCCTTGCCGCTGCCATCGTCGTAATAGGGCTGCAGGACGATCTTCTCCTGCTCGGGGACTAGCCCCTTCCATGCGCAGTATTGCACCCATAACTTGGCGGGGCTTGGGAACGTGTTTAAGGCAAGATTGGTTTCCATTTGCGTGCTCAGGCCGGTACTGTCGTGAAACACGAAGCCGTCGCCGTTGGATGAAAATACAAAGGGAATATCTAGCGTGGCGGCGTAATCCAGCGCCTGCTGCATCCCGTCGCCCACGGCGTGGTTGTTATCCTTGGCTTCGATCAAGGCAATCGGAAAGTGCTGGTAATAGAGGATGTAATCAGCCCGCTTGGCCTTACCCCGCGTAACCAACTTGCCCCGCACGATGATGCGGCCTTTGGTGAAAAAGACTTCGCGACGAATCTGGAGTGCCTCATCCCATCCGGCCTGAATGACGGCTGGGGTAATGAACTTGGCGCAAATATCGGATTCGCTCAGGGTCTTTTTGCTCATAATTCCTTCTTTAAATCCTTTGTGTCCTCGTGAAAATCTCCCTCTTCTTCAGGGGCGTTCTGGAGATAAAATTCATGGAGTTTTTCCCGTAGAAGCTTTTTATCCGGCAATTGAGTTTGGTATTCAGCGATTAAAGCCGGGGAAAGGGTGCGACTCAGGGAATATTCAACCACTTCGTCATCTTTGCTGGCACAGAGCAACACGCCGATAGCAGGGTGCTCATGGGACTTGCGGACATCACGATCCAAGGCTTCGAGATAGAAAGCCAGTTTCCCAAGATATTCGGGTTCAAATCGCCCAACTTTCAACTCAATCGCAACTAGACAATTGAGTCCGCGATGAAAAAGCAGCAGATCAAGCGCGAAATCCCGTCCCCCCACCTGCAAAGGATATTCAGAGCCGACAAAACAAAAGTCGCGGCCTAATTCAATCAAGAAATTCTTTAACTGACTCACTAAGCCTCGGTGCAAATCGGCCTCGGTGTGGCCGTCTGGCAACCCCAGAAAATCCACCATATAGGCATCTTTGAAAATGTTCACGCCGGTCGGGTAAGTTTGTGTCACCAGTGGTGACACTTTTGGCGGACTGAGCACGGTGCGTTCAAATAACGCGGTTTTGAACTGGCGTTCCAGTTCGCGCTTGCCCCAGTTTTCTTGAATTGACTGCCGCAGATAAAATTCACGTTCCTCTGGGTGTTTGCTCTGGCTGAGAATAATGAGATTGTGAGTCCAAGATAATTGTCTCACCAGGGGCGAGAGTTTTTCATCATCCCGGTAGGCCTCATAAAACTGCCGCATCCGAAATAAATTACGGCGGGTAAAGCCTCGAAGCCCTGGCTGGGTCTGCGCGATGTAAGCCGCCAATTGATCGACGACACCGTCACCCCATTCGGCGCTTTTGATCTTGCGACTGATGGTTTCACCAACGTGCCAATAAAGGTCGATCAAAGCGGTATTGATTGCCTGAAACGCTTTTTGACGAGCCGCCTCAATGAGGTTTGTCACCTCGTGAAAAGCAACTGCGGCAATTTGGTCTGGCGTTGTCTTGCTCATGCGTCCTTGGTTCCTATTCTTATTCGTGTGCGCGCAGGACTGATGTCTGCCGTCAGGGTCCCCATTGTCGAGTGTATGCGGTTATGATAGGTTCTTCGGGTTAATAAATTCTTCCCATCTGCCATCGGTCTGTATCACTTTATAGTCAATTCCAATGCGTTTGGACGCACTTTCTCGTTTCTTAAGACATTGTCGCACATAACGGCGCACAGACTCTTCATCCGATAGCAAAACAGTTTTGGTCGTGCTGCGTGAGCCGACCCGGACATAGTTCATGACGACGATCCAATGTAAACGCAATATGGCAATTGTTTCCTTGAGTTAAATCGAATTGATAATGAAATTCAATTAACACTATGAGTCAGCACCAGCGTATTTATATAGTGTGGTGCGTGAAACATGGTAGCGCTCAGCAACATTGGTGATATTAACCGATGGATCACGCATTAACGCCTTAACTTCTCGAATCTGCTTTTCATCAAGCGCCGGTTTTCTTCCGCCTTTCCTACCTCTGGCTCTCGCTGCAGTCAGACCGGCATGGGTACGTTCGCGAATTAGATTTCTTTCAAATTCAGCCAAAGCCGCAAAAATATGAAAAGTCAGTTTGCCGTTAGCATTAGTGGTTTCAATCTTTTCTGTCAGGCTTTCAAAGCCAATACCATCACGTTCAAGTTCGGCAACAATCCGCACCAGGTCGGGCAACGATCGCCCCAACCTGTCTAAGCGCCAAACAACCAAGGTATCCCCTGCCCTCAATGCCTTGCGGCATTGCTCAAGTTCAAGCCGTTCCATATTTTTGCCACTGGCTTTTTCTTCGTAAATAACATCGCAGCCGGCCTTTTTTAAGGCATCGTTTTGGAGGTCCAAATGTTGATCATCGGTCGATACTCTGGCATAACCAATCTTTTGATTCATGAACACTTTACTTGTTTTGATAGATTAACGGCTATATTAACATTTTTACCCCTCTTTCACTATCAAAAAAGGGTGATTTTTGAGTTGTTCATTAAACGACCGTTTGTTGGACAGATTTCAATGCTCATGCTGGTGGTGAGCATCCGGGAAATGAGAATGGAAATGAGTCATTGGTATGTGCCGATGCAGGTGTCGGTGCTTCGTACCAAGCTCGACGGGCATATCATGCTCATGCTGGTGATGCTCGTCGTGGGTGTGCTCATGATCGTGTTCCAGAGCCTTATGTGCATGGGGATGGTGATGCTGCTCAGTCAAGTGCAGCCAGATACCCAACCCCATCAACGTCCCTGCGACAACCAGTGTCAGCGTCAACGGTTCGCCCATTGCCAACGCCAGTATCGCACCGATGAACGGAGCGACAGAGAAGTAAGCCCCCGTACGAGCCGTTCCAAGGTGACGCAAGCCAACAACGAACAGAACCAGACTTACGCCATAGGCGAGAAACCCGACAACCAACGCCCCAGCGAGATTCAACAACGGCGGAACTGTTGTGCCTACAATGAAGGCCAAGGCTAAATTGATTGAACCGGCGACCAGTCCTTTCACCGAGGCAATCCAAGTCGCATCATATAGCGACACCTTACGGGTCAGATTGTTGTCGATGGCCCACATGAAACAAGCTCCAACGACGGCCAGAGACGGCCAAACACCGGTAAAGAACGCTTCATCCGGCCAACTTAAGACAGCGACCCCGGCCACAATGGCGATCATGCCCAGTGCGATCCGCCGGTCGAAGTTTTCCTTGAAGGCGAACCACGCCAACAGTGCAGTGAGTACCCCTTCGGTATTTAGCAGTAGAGAGGCTCCCGATGCAGGCATCCTGGTTAGGCCTAACATCAACAGTATTGGGCCGATGATCCCTCCCGTTACAATAGCACCAACAAACCACAGCACCTCATGCCGAGGCAGTTTGACAGCAGGGGCTTTGCTAAAATACCTGTATAAAGTAAGGCCGATACCGGAACCTAAATACAATAGCCCAGCCAGCATCCAAGGACTAACTGCATTCAGCAGCAGTTTTGCGAGCGGGGTGCTCGCCCCGAATAACATGGCGGCACCTAATGCAGCAGGTACGCCTGCTTGGCGTAGTCCATCTATTAACTTCATTAAACACATCCCCCTCATTAGAGGTTGTTAGTAGGGGTAAACACAGAACCAAGTATAAGGCAGACAATACCTAGCGTCCCAAAATAACCGTTTGACGAACGGTCATTCCGACTTGCGAGCCCCATACTTACCCCTATCAATCAAGGCGCTGAGTCATACATTTAATTGCTGTTCGGTTTCTCGCATGCTAGATTATAAAAGAAGTGATTTACAACTCAGAGAGGCCTTGTGATAACAGCGTTGCATTTCAAAAGAAATCGTCCTTACCTGCACACGTTAGTGTTCGTGTTGCTGGTGAGCTGGATTTCTTTGGCCATTTCGGCAACCTGTACTATGCCTATGCCCTCGGTATTGACGGCAATGCCCGAGCACATGCCCGGATGTTCGGAATCAGGTGTACTTAAGCATACGTCCAAGACTATGCAGGACTGTACCCTCAAGCCCTGCCTTGACTCGCAAACTCATCCATTCCCCGATTTTAATCGTCTGGCTCACCCTGACCTGCCGGTTATTATTCTGGGCCTTATTTGGACGATTGTTTGCCTAATCCAATTTTTTCCACTCACAAAACCTCTTCCAAAAACCGAATCTCCGCCTGGGCGACGGATTCTGCTCATCTATCGGTTCTGCACCCTGCTGAATTAGCCACCCCTCGAAATCGAACCGCGCCGTTATAGGCGCACTGCGGTTCCGCGCTTGCGGAGCTTGTTTGTTCCGATTTGAGAGGAAAATTCGATGTTTTTTGTTAACTATCCGTGGCCGCTACGCCGCGCTTATCCGGCGTGGGCGGCGGTGACTTTTGGGCTGGCGCTATTTTCGCCCGGCCTGGTTTTTCATAGTTCAACCAGTGCAATCCGTGTGAGTTGGGTTGAAGCGCTAGCCGAAACCCGGCCTACTAACAAGGATGAATCCATCCTGACGCTCGGCCGGGCGGTTGAACTTGCCCTCACTGGCAACCCCGGACTGTCGGAAATCAAGGCGCGAGCTGAGGCGATGGCTGCCGTGCCTTCCCAGGAAGGCACGTTGCCCGATCCGACGCTCAAATTCGGTGCGCTTTACCTGCCTACCAGCAGTTTCAATTTGCACCAGGATGATTTCACCATGATGGAAGTTGGCATAAGCCAGGAGATTCCTTTTCCCGGCAAGCTGGCGTTACGGGAAAAAATCGCCGAGCAGGAAGCGCTGGCCGCCGCTGACTCCGTTGACGAAGCGCGTTTGCGGCTGGTGCGCGAGGTAAAACAGAGCTGGTGGCGGCTATTTTATTACGACCGGGCTTTAAACTTGCTGGATGAAACCGAACACTTTTCCCAACAACTCATCGACATTGCCCAGGCCAAATATAAGGTAGGTAAAGGAACGCAGCAGGACGTGCTGCTAGCCCAGCTGGAACTGTCCAAACTCAAAGATGAGAAGCTGGATCTGGTTAGTCTGAGCCACGGTCAGAACGCCCGCATCAATGCCTTGCTGGATCGCGCGGCAAAAACGCCTGTACAAATTCCGGCTGAGGCTGAGTTCAAGTTACCGCTCATTGTCGAGTCAGACTTGCAGGACAAGGCCTTGCACATCCGTCCTTTATTCGCTCAACACCGCAAGATGCTGGATGCGGGGCTAGCCAAGGTCGATCTGGCGCAAAAGGGTTTCTATCCCGACTTCACCGTTAGCGCAGGTTATGATGCCCGGCAGAACACGCCGTCAGGGCAGTCGCGTAGTGATTTCGCCAGTGTTCAATTGAGCATGAATGTACCAATTTATGCGGATCGCAAGCAAGCCAAGGCGGTTGATCAGCGCCAAAGCGAACTCTTGCAGGCGCAATATGCCCTGCAGGACGACCACCGCAAAATTCAGGCTGAGATAGCCGCTAAAGCCGTCGAGTATCAACAGACAAAAGAAAAGCTGTTGCTGCTCGAACATGAAATCATCCCGCAGGCGCAGCAAACTGTTAATTCCCTACTGGCTGGGTATCAGGTGAGTCAAGCTAACTTTAGCGATCTATTGCGCACACAACTCAATCTTTTCCAATATCAGACACAGTATTGGCAGGCCTTGGTCAGCACTCAGCAAATCTTGGCCGAGTTGTCAGCCGAAGTGGGCGAGGAGTTGAGCCATGAGTAGATATTTACTGGCATCTTTAGTTTTAATACTAGGCTTAAGTCTGGGATTTTGGGCTGGCCGTCAGGAAGTACTGCAAAATCCTACCGCAGTCGGAGAAAAAAAACCGCTGTATTATCGTCACCCGATGAATCCCCAAGTCACCTCGACTACGCCTGCCAAAGACGAGATGAATATGGACTATGTGCCAGTTTATGCAGAACAGCCAACCGCAGCAGCGCCGGAATCGGGAAAAATCTTGTATTACCGGCATCCGATGGGAGCGGCGGACACTTCGCCGGTGCCGAAAAAGGATGAAATGGGCATGGACTATCTCCCGGTCTATGAAAGCGAACTGGCGAACTCCGGGCAAATCCGGATCAGCCCGGAAAAAATCCAGAAATTGGGTGTTAGCACAGAAATCCTGGCAAAACGCACACTGACGCACAGCATTCGTGCGTTGGGTAGCATTCAGATTGACGAACGACGTGTTCACGCCGTGACAACCAAGTTTGAAGGCTGGATTTCGCGTTTGTATGTCAATGCAACCGGACAAGCTGTCAAGCGCGGTCAGCCGCTGCTTGAGGTCTACAGCCCGGAACTGATGACCGCTCAGCAGGAATATCTGATTGCCCGGCAAGGACAACAAGCACTGCAACAGGGTAGCGCCCAAGCGCGCGGCACGGCGAAGCAGCTGACCGATAACGCGTTACAGCGCTTGCATTATTGGGATATTGCCCCGGCACAGTTGCAGCTTTTACAAAGCGAAGAAAAGCCTGTGGATACCCTGCCATTGCTGGCACCGGTCAATGGCGTGGTGCTGGAGAAGCCGGCGCAAGAGGGGATGCGTTTCATGCCCGGCGAGCTGTTGTTTCGTATCGCTGATTTAAGCACGGTGTGGCTGTTAGCGGAGGTGTTTGAGCAAGATATTGGCGGGGTGCACTTGGGCCAAGTCGTGCAGGTGCGTATCAACGCCTATCCGGATAGACTGTTTAGCGGCAAGGTCGGATTCATCTATCCGACGCTGGCAACGGAAACCCGTACTGTCAAAGTGCGTGTCGAGTTGCCCAATGGTGAAGGCCTGCTAAAACCTGGACTGTATGGCAGCGTGACACTGGCGGCGCTGGAGGATAGGGACGAACGATTGGCGGTTCCTGATTCGGCAGTCATTGACAGCGGCACCAGACGAGTGGTTTTAGTGCAAAGAAGCGAGGGGCGGTTCGAACCGCGTATTGTGAAACTTGGGCGTCAGGCTGACGGATACTGGGAAGTATTGGCGGGGCTGGATGCAGGCGATGAAGTCGTGACGCGTGCTAATTTCCTGATCGATGCCGAAAGCAATCTCAAGTCCGCCTTGGATGGCTTTAACAATCAGGGTGCTAAAGCTGGTCAGGCAACGCCTGAAACACAACATGGAGACCACTAGCCATGTTGAATCATATTATTGCCTGGTCGTTGCGCAACGTGTTTCTGGTGCTGCTGGCAACCTTGAGTATCGTAATCGGCGGGATTTACGCGTTGTCGAAAATGCCGCTGGATGCGCTGCCCGATCTGTCCGATACACAGGTTATCGTATATACCGAATATCCCGGACAAGCACCGCAAGTCGTTGAGGACCAAGTTACTTATCCGCTAACGACAGCCATGCTGAGCGTGCCGCGTTCGAAAGTCGTGCGTGGTTTTTCCTTTTTCGGCGCCTCTTTCGTGCATGTCATCTTCGAGGACGGCACCGATATTTACTGGGCTCGTTCACGGGTTTTGGAGTATCTGACCACGCTGACCGGAAGCTTGCCGTCCAACGTAAAGCCTAAATTGGGACCGGATGCCACCGGAGTCGGCTGGGTTTACCAATATGCATTGCTGGCAAAAGACTTGTCGCTGGCTGAATTACGCACTTTGCAAGACTGGTTTGTACGTTACCAATTGACTAAAGCCAAAGGCGTGGCTGAAGTCGCCAGTATTGGCGGTTTTGTGCAGCAGTATCAGGTCACCGTCGATCCGCACAAGCTGCAAGCTTACGGTATCTCTTTACTCTCCTTAAGCGATACCATCCGCAATAGCAACCGCGATGTTGGCGGCCGGGTTATTGAGCTTGCCGAAACCGAATATATGGTGCGCGGACGCGGTTATTTACGCGGCCAAGCGGATTTGGAACGGCTGGTATTGAAAGCTGAGAAAGGTATCCCGGTGCTACTGCGTGATGTAGCACGGGTGGAACTGGTTCCCGATGAGCGGCGCGGCATCACCGAATGGAACGGCGAAGGCGAAGTGGTTTCCGGCATTGCGCTGGCTCGCTATGGTCAGAATGCCCTGGATGTCATCAGCCATGTGAAAGACCGATTGCGCGAAATTACCGCCGGTTTGCCTACCGGCGTCAGCGTACAAACGGTTTACGACCGCTCCGAGCTGATTCATCGCGCGATTGAGAATTTACGTCATACCTTGCTGGAAGAAAGCGCGGTGGTCGCCGTTGTCTGCGTAGTCTTCCTGCTGCATCTGCGTAGCGCTCTGGTGGCTATTTTGATGTTGCCCATCGGCGTACTGATCGCCTTTATCGTCATGCAGGCGCTAGGCATGAATTCCAACATTATGAGCCTAGGGGGT
>JAQTLI010000002.1 GCA_028714995.1 Methylobacter sp.
AGTATTTTGACTACTGGAAGTCAGTAACTGGAACAAGGAAGATCATATCGTTTGGTTTGGATGATGGCGCCAATGTCACGGCTCATACAGCCAAGACGGAAGTTATTAACAACGAATTCGCCACCACTTTTGATTTAGTGACTGAACATGGTGCTACAACGGTGAAGCTAAAGCTGGCAGGTCAGCATAATGTGGTCAATGCATTAGCAGCAACTGCGGCCTGCCTGGCTTTGGGCATAGACCTGAACCAAATTAAACAGGGATTGGAAAGTGTAAAGCCAGTAACGGGAAGACTACAGCCATTGGTAAGCCGTCAGGGCAATATTGTAATAGACGATACCTATAACGCCAATCCGGCTTCACTGAAAGCCGGTCTTGACGTACTGGTCAACTGTGCCGGCATACCATGGCTGATTTTAGGGGCTTTTGGCGAACTGGGGCCGGAAAGCGTGAAAATACACGAAGAAATTGGCGAACTCATCAAGGCAGCAGGTGTTATTCGATTGCTGGCGGTGGGGCCTGATGCCCTAAATACCGTCAAGGTGTTTGGCAAGGGAGCCACTTTTTTCGAAACCCAAAACGAATTGATTGATGTGTTAAAGCAAGAGCTTAAAGGCTATGAGGCGATTCTGGTCAAAGGATCAAGGACGCAGCATATGGAGAATGTAGTGGCAGCACTGGTTGAGAATTTCAGGATCTAAACGATGTTACTTTACTTTGCAGATTATTTGATGACTTTTGATGCCGGGTTCAGAGTGTTCCACTACCTGACTTTTCGCGCCATTCTCGGTGCTTTAACCTCGCTGGGAATTTCGTTCATGATCGGGCCGGCGATGATCAGGAAATTAAGCCGCAAAAAGATCGGGCAAAGCATCCGTGAGTTAGGGCCCCAAACGCATTACGAGAAGGCCGGAACGCCCACCATGGGCGGAACCTTGATATTGGTCGCTATTGCATTCAGTACTTTGTTGTGGGCCGATCTTGGTAATCGTTATATATGGGTTATTTTGCTGGTAACTATGGGTTACGGCATCATTGGTTTCATTGATGATTATAGAAAGGTAATAAAGAACAACAGTGACGGTCTGTCGGCTAAAGCTAAATATCTCTGCCAATCCTTAATAGGTTTAACAGCGGCAGTTTTCTTGTATAAAACAGCAGTACTGCCGGCAGAAACGCAATTAATTATTCCTTTCTTTAAAGACTTCATGCTGGATATGGGCTGGATGTATGTCGTCCTGACCTATTTTGTCATTGTTGGAACGAGCAACGCAGTCAACTTGACCGATGGACTCGATGGGTTGGCGATTATGCCTACTGTGATGGTTGCTACCGGCTTGGGAATTTTTGCATATTTATCAGGTCACGTGACTTTTTCACAATATCTTGCGATACCCTATTTACCCAATGCCGGGGAGTTGATCGTATTTTGTGCGGCTTTGGTCGGTGCCGGATTGGGCTTTTTATGGTTTAACGCCTATCCCGCAATGGTGTTTATGGGCGATGTCGGCGCGCTAGCATTGGGTGCGGCTTTGGGTGTATTGGCGGTGCTGGTCAGGCAGGAAATCGTGTTGATGATCATGGGTGGCGTTTTTGTCATGGAAACAGTTTCAGTGATTATTCAGGTTGCCTCTTTCAAAATGACTGGAAAACGTGTTTTTCGCATGGCACCGATACATCATCATTTTGAATTGAAAGGATGGCCGGAGCCTCGGGTTATCGTGAGATTCTGGATTATCACAGTCATTCTGGTGTTGATTGGCTTGGCTACCTTGAAACTGAGATAAGAAATGTATACAGCTTCCGCTTCTGCTCATGCCACTTACCTGCCTCCTGTAGGCAATGCGGCAATTACAGCATTGTTAAAACAGAACTTTGCACTGGATCCGCAAAACGCCAAGGTGTTGGTGGTGGGACTAGGAATTACAGGAATTTCGGCGGCACATTATTTACAAAAACTTGGCATCAACTTTGCCATTATCGATAGTCGTGAAAAGCCACCATTAATGGATGAATTTTTTCAACAGATGCCAGATATACCGGTGTTTACCGGAGGTTTTGATGAGGCAGCGTTTAAGGTGGCGACACATTTGGTTGTCAGTCCTGGTGTTTCACTTAATGAAAAAGCGATCAGCAAAGCCATTATCAATGGGGCAAAAATTATTAGTGATATTGACTTGTTTGCCTGCTCTGTTAATGCCCCGGTTGTTGCAATTAGTGGTTCAAATGGCAAAAGCACGGTTACAACCATGCTCGGTGAAATGGCAAAAGAAGCCGGGCTGAAAGTGGGTGTAGGAGGGAATTTGGGTACGCCTGCGCTGGATTTGTTGAAGCAGCCAGCGCAATTGTATGTGTTGGAGCTCTCCAGTTTTCAATTGGAGCGAACTTCAGTTTTGAATGCGGCTGCTGCAACGGTGCTTAATATTAGCCCTGATCATCTGGACAGACATGCTGATATAGCGGAATACGCCCAGGAAAAACAAAGAATTTTTAAAGGCAATGGGGCCATGGTAATCAATGCCGATGATGCTATGGTCAATGCGATGCAGGAAGAAGGTCGCAGTGTTTTCACATTCTCTATCAAAAAGAAGGCTGATTTTTACCTTCAGGTAAAGGGTGCCGAAGAATATTTGATGTACAAAGAGCAGTGCCTGATGCCGCTGGCTGAGCTGCCGCTTGAAGGCAGGCACAACGCAGCAAATGCCCTGGCTGCATTGGCGCTAGGTGTGGCCGTGGGTTTGGATGAACAGGCTATGTGTAATGCCTTGCGGAAATTTAAAGGCCTGAGTCACAGGATGCAACGCGTTGCAGAAATACGCGGCGTTACCTGGGTTAATGATTCAAAGGCAACCAATATTGGCGCCTGCGTTGCTGCACTGGAGGGTTATGAGCGCAAAGTGATACTCATCGCCGGTGGCGATGCGAAGGGTGCTGATATGAATGAATTGACGCCTGCAATTAGAGAAAAAGCAAAAAGTGTTGTGTTAATGGGTAAGGATGCGGAGTTGATAGCGCAGGCTCTAAATGGCTGTGTTCCCGTTTTTTTCGCTGCAAATATGACGCAAGCCATACAGATCGCAGCCGGTCTTGCGGATGCCGGTGACAGCGTATTGCTTTCTCCTGCCTGCGCCAGTCTTGATCAATATAAAAATTATCAGGATCGGGGCGAAAAATTTACTAAAGCTGTCTTGGCCTTGGTTGGTAGCGACCGCTCCTGCGGTCTTGCGGCGTCACCTAAAGCGTCTACTTTGGTTTCACCATCCATGGCGGGCAGATGAACAGGCGGATACCCGGGAGACATGAATGAAACTATTGCTGGCACGAGTAAATCTGTTTCATTTTGATCCGCTGTTGCTCTGTGTGAGCATAAGTTTATTGCTTATTGGATTTGTCATGGTGTCTTCAGCGTCATTGCATTTGGGCGTAAAAATGACGGGTGATAGTTTGTATTATCCGGTCAGACAGTTAATGCATATAGGTTTGGGACTGATTTTAGGCGGATGTGTTGCTGCCACTCCAATACGCTTCTGGGAGGAAAACGGGCCTAAATTCTTTATAGCAGGATTAATGCTATTGATCATAGTGCTGATACCTAATCTTGGGGTAAAGGTCAACGGTAGCATACGCTGGCTGTCGATAGGTGGATTAAGAATACAAGTGTCCGAAGTGGTTAAGTTTTTTTCAGTAATTTATATGGCTGGATATGTTACCCGACATCAAAGCTCAGTACAGGACTCGGCATTCGGTTTGCTTAAACCGTTGGCGCTGTTCTCGGTAGCGTGTTTGTTGCTATTGCTGGAACCTGATTTTGGTTCGGCCGTAGTTATTTTAATGATAGCCATGGGCATTATGTTTTTGGCGGGTGCAAGATTATCGCAATTTATAGTATTGCTGTTGATAATCGGCATATTGGCAATGTTACTGGTTTATTTCTCGCCTTATCGGCTGGTTAGGGTCACCAGTTTTATGGATCCCTGGGCTGATCCGTTGAAAACCGGATTTCAATTAGTCCAAGCGCTTATTTCGTTCGGACGTGGGGAATGGTTGGGCGTGGGGTTAGGCAGTGGAATACAGAAACTATTTTATTTGCCCGAAGCGCACACGGATTTTTTGTTCTCAGTAATAGCTGAAGAATTAGGTTTGCTGGGAGTGGTTACGGTAATTGGCTTGTTTTCGTTATTGGTATGGCGCACATTTGAGATAGCCGAGGCCGCAGAACAGACAGGGCAACGGTTTTCTGCATTTATTGCCTATGGTTTGGGGATTTGGTTTGGCTTTCAGTCATTCGTCAATATGGGGGTCAATATGGGAATTTTGCCAACGAAAGGGCTGACTTTGCCGTTAATGAGTTATGGCGGCGGCAGTATGATGATCATGTGCTGCGCGATTGCATTGTTATTTCGGGTGCAAAGTGAAACCGCTGAAATAAATGCCAGCACCGTTCCCGCGCAGCACAGGGGAGCGAGAGGTTATCATGGCTAAGCGCATAGTTATCATGGCCGGTGGGACCGGCGGGCATGTGTTTCCAGCACTAGCGGTTGCTCAGTTATTAATGGAAAAAGGTTGGCAAGTTAGTTGGCTAGGCACAAAAAATGGCTTGGAAAGTCGGGTGATTCCTGAAAATGGTATCGAGATTGATTGGTTGTCTGTTGCCGGTGTGCGTGGCAAAGGCTTTAACTCAAAAATAATAGCTGTATTTAAGTTGTTGATGGCGTGTATGCAGGCAGTGAAAATATTGAGGAAGCGTAAACCTGATTTGGTGTTGGGAATGGGCGGATTTGTTGCGGGCCCTGGTGGATTGATGGCAAAGTTATTAGGTATCCCTTTGATTATTCATGAACAAAATCGCGTACCCGGTACGACTAACCGATTATTGGCTAATGTGGCTAATCAAGTACTCGAAGCGTTTCCTGACAGTTTTAACAAGCAAGTTAATGCCAAATTTACTGGGAACCCGTTAAGAAAGCAGTTTCTGTCCCCGGATTCCCTTTTGGGTGCGAAAGCCAGTGAAAGCAAAGGCGAACTGACGGAGCCGGATATCAGGATATTGGTCGTTGGTGGCAGTCAAGGTGCCAAGATATTGAATGATATCGTTCCTGAGGCTCTTGCAGAATTGAACAATGTAGAGGTAAGGCATCAGACCGGTACCGCAATGCTTGAGCAGGTTAAGAGTCAATATCAGGCCTTAGGCGTTAAGGCGGAAGTTAATGCTTTTATAGAAGATATGATGTCGGCCTATCAATGGGCCGATATGGTGATTTGCAGATCCGGCGCAATGACGGTGAGTGAAGTTGCTGCGGTAGGATTGCCGGCAATTTTTGTGCCGTTACCGGGCGCTATTGATGATCATCAGGCAGCTAATGCTAAATATTTAACCGATGTTGGTGCCGGACTGATGTTGATGCAGAAAGACTTGAATGCAAGAACGCTGGTAGAACAAATAACAAAAGCCCGCAAACAATTGGATGCTATGAGCAAGATTGCAAAAGGATGCGCACGGCTGGATGCGACAGAGGCGGTTGCCGGCTATTGCATAGCCGAGGCAGGATTATGAGCTTTCAAAATAGTCAGATGCCAACAAAGGCGTTAGGCAATATCGGCCGGATACATTTTGTGGGTATAGGCGGAACCGGTATGAGTGGCATTGCAGAGGTTTTGTCGAACCTTGGTTATCAGGTTTCAGGTTCAGACATAAAGGAAAGCGCGGTGACGCAAAGACTGGCCGGATTGGGCGTGACCATCAATATCGGACATAAGCGGGAAAATATAGCGCAGGTCGATGTGGTCGTTGCTTCCAGTGCGATAGATCGCAGTAATGAAGAAATTGATGAAGCTTATCTCAAAAGAATTCCGGTAATCCCGCGTGCGGAAATGCTGGCTGAATTGATGCGTTTCAGGTTTGGTATTGCCGTTGCCGGAACACATGGCAAGACCACAACCACCAGTTTGACAGCAAGCATGCTGGCCGAGGGCGGTCTTGACCCTACCTTTGTCATTGGCGGGCGGTTAAACAGTGCCGGCAGCAATGCCAAATTAGGCTTGGGCCATTATTTGGTCGCCGAAGCCGATGAAAGTGATGCTTCGTTTCTGTATTTACAGCCAATGATGGCCATAGTCACCAATATTGATCAGGATCATATGGCGACCTATGAAGGCAGTTATCAGCGATTAAAAGACACTTTTATAGAGTTTTTACATCATCTTCCTTTTTATGGACTGGCGGTGATGTGTCTGGATGACGAAGGTATCAGAGAAATCCTGCCGGAAATATCAAAACCGGTAACGACTTATGGTGTCCATGAAGATGCCGATGTTCGAGCGGTAAATATTAAACAGAAGGGTATGAATACCTTTTTTGAAGTAATTCGCAGGGGCGACTATCCATCGCTGCGGGTTACCTTAAATATGCCTGGTTGGCACAACATGCTCAATGCGCTTGCGGCTATCGCCGTGGCAACCAGGCTGGGTGTTGATGATGGAGCGATCATAAAAAGTCTGGTTGCTTTCAAAGGCGTAGGCAGACGTTTCCAAATTAACGGTGATTTGCCGATGGGAGCGGGCAATCTGACGCTGGTTGATGACTATGGGCATCATCCCCGCGAGATTGCTGCAACGCTGGAAGCTTTGCGTCAGGCCTGGCCGGAAAGGCGTAAGGTCATTGTGTTCCAGCCGCACAGATATACCCGCACTAGAGATTTGTTTGAAGATTTCGTCCATGTTCTTTCCAGTGTCGATGTGTTGATACTCATGGATGTCTATTCGGCAGGCGAAGCGCCGATTGCCGGTGCGGACGGCAGAACATTAAGCCGGGCTATCCGCATACGCGGAAAGGTTGATCCGGTGTTTGTCGAAAACTGGGAGGAGTTACCGCAAATATTGGCCGGCATAGTAAAAGCTGATGATGTGGTTTTAACCATGGGCGCAGGTAATGTTGGACAAATCGCCACACAGTTACCGCAATTGTTGGCAGAAGCATTGACTGGTTAAGCGGCTGATGACGAATGAGAGAACGACTGCATGGACGCAGGAGATAGAGTAATGCAGGAGCAATTACCGAAAGGGCGTTTATTAAAAAATGAAATGCTGGCGAAATACACAAGCTGGCGTGTTGGTGGTCCTGCGGATCAAATGTACATCCCGCTAGACCGGCAGGATTTAATTGAGTTTATCAAGGCTTTGCCTAAAGCGGAGCCGGTTTTTTGGATGGGTTTGGGCAGTAATTTATTAGTCAGGGATGGCGGCATACGCGGCACAGTGATTAATACCAAGGGACGATTAAAAGAAATGAAACTTGCTGGTCAGGGATTGGTTTATGTAGAAGCTGGAGTTCCCTGTGCGCATGTCGCTCGTTTTTGTGGAGAGCAAGGATTAACGGGTGCAGAGTTCTTGGCTGGAATTCCAGGAACGATGGGAGGAGCCTTAAAGATGAACGCAGGGGCATTTGGTGGAGAAACCTGGCGCATCGTTAAAAATGTAGAAATGATAGATGCATCGGGCAATGTAATGCTTCGGAATCCGCAGGATTTTAAGGTTGGGTATCGCTCTGTAAAAGGGTTTGAAGGCGAATGGTTTCTGGCGGCGAATTTAAGTTTGCAACAAGGTGATACAGCAGTGAGTCAGCAAAAAATTAGAAGCTTATTGGAAAAACGGGCAGCAACACAACCGACAAACCAGCCTAGTTGCGGGTCGGTATTTAAAAATCCGGAAGGCGATCATGCTGCGCGGTTGATAGAACAAACAGGTTTAAAAGGTTATGCCATTGGTGGTGCTTGTGTATCGGAAAAACATGCAAATTTTATTGTGAATACCGGCAATGCAAAAGCAGCGGATATCGAGGCCTTAATTAACTATGTACGAGAAAAAGTTAAAGAACATCAGGGTGTGGTTTTGCAGACTGAGGTTTGCATGGTAGGCAAAGCAATATGAAAGCATTAGTGCTAAAAAAACCGGAAGAATTTGGACGTGTTGCAGTGTTGATGGGCGGATCTGCAGCCGAAAGGGAAGTCTCGTTAAGAAGCGGTGCAGCTGTCTATGAGGCTTTAAAACGTAAAGGCGTGGATGCTGTTGCTATTGATGTTACAGGAAGTCCGATTGAAGCTTTGGCAGGACATCAGTTTGATCGGGTATTTAACATTATTCACGGACGTGGTGGTGAAGATGGTGTGCTACAGGGGGTTCTGGAGGTTATGGGTATTCCTTATACCGGCAGCGGTGTCATGGCCTCGGCATTGAGCATGGATAAGCTCCGAACCAAGCTGTGCTGGCAGGGTTACGGACTGGCCACACCTAAATGGTATTTATTGAAAGATGAAAATGATCTGGACGCCTGTATTGAAAAGTTGGGTTTCCCGGTTATCGTCAAGCCAGCGCAGGAAGGATCCAGCATAGGTATGAGTAAAGCAACAAATCGGGATGAGTTGCAAAAAGCGTTAAAAGTGGCGGCGGAATATCGTTGTGACGTTTACGCAGAAGCCTGGGTGACAGGTAAAGAATATACCGCTGCGGTACTGGATGGTGAGGCACTGCCGGTTATTCGCCTGGAAACGCCTAATGAATTTTATGATTACGAAGCAAAATACCAGGCAACTACTACACAATACCATTGTCCTTGCGGTTTGAGTCAGGAGCAAGAGTTGTTTGTAAGGGAATTGGCTGTAAAAGCTTGTGAGGTAATAGGAGTTAAAGGCTGGGGAAGAGTCGATGTGTTTGTTGATGATTCAGGGCAGTATCAGCTGATAGAAGTTAATACCGTCCCAGGAATGACAGATCATAGTTTAGTGCCGATGGCGGCCAAGCAGGCAGGTGTGGATTTTGAAGAATTAGTCTGGCGGATCTTGGAAACCAGTCTCAGGTGATGATCATGCGAACAGCAAAAATCATGATGACGGTATTGCTTTTAACTGGTCTGGTTTGGCTGTTTGGCTATGCGGCGAAGAGTGGTTCCGGTGTCATGCCGATTAAATATGTAAGAACCGAAGGCGTTTTTCAGTATCTTAGTAAGGATGAAGTCAAGGTTGTTTTAGAACCCTTAGTCATGACCGGTTTTTTTGATGTGGATATGCAGGCAATTCATGAGGCAATCTCTAAATTGGTATGGGTAGATACTGTTACGGTTAAGCGTGTATGGCCTGACGCGATAGCCATAAAAGTACATGAAAAAAAGCCCTATGTACGATGGGGGCAGCAAAGTCTTATGGATGCACAGGGTGAGATATTTACACCGAAGGATATTGAGCAATTTAAAACATTACCTTTACTGCAGGGCCCTGAGCTGAAACAAACTAAGACACTGGAAATAATGAAGGGCATTAAAACAGCATTAGCAGATCAGTCCATGAAATTGGCGGAGTTCAGTATTAATGATCGGTGGGCGTGGAAGATTAAATTAACAACAGGCACGGAAATACTGTTGGGGCGAAATGAACAGTTAAAGAAATTGCAGCGTTTTTTGAAAACGTTGGATGTGCTAGGCCAAGAGCAGGTTGAGCGAATAGCCATAGTTGATTTGAGATATCCCAATGGATATGCGGTTTCATGGAAACCTGGAGCCGAACAAATAGACTGGAAAAAAATCGCGAATCCGCAAGTTGAAATAAACGGGTAATCAGGGCAATACAGAGCAAACAAAATGGCGAAAAAAACAGAACGTAATTTAATAGTCGGGTTGGACATCGGTACATCGAAGGTCGCGGCTATTGTTGGTGAACTTACCAGTGATGGCAATATAGAAATCATAGGCATTGGATCAACGGCGTCGCGTGGACTGAAGAAAGGTGTTGTCGTAAATCTGGAATCGACCGTGCAGTCTATACAGCGCGCTATTGAAGAAGCTGAGTTAATGGCGGGATGTCAGATTAAGTCAGTGTATGCAGGCATTGCAGGTAGTCATATTAGAAGTCTTAATTCTCATGGCATAGTGGCAATTAAGGATAAGGAAGTTACTCAGTATGATATAGACAGAGTGATTGATTCTGCTCGTGCTGTAGCTATTCCTGCGGATCAGAAGATTTTACATATATTGCCGCAGGAGTTTGTTATCGATCTTCAGGACGGTATTAAAGAGCCTATCGGTATGTCGGGAATTCGCCTGGAGGCAAAGGTTCACATGGTAACCGGCAGTGTCAGTGCATCACAGAATATTGTCAAATGTATTCGCCGTTGTGGGTTGGAGGTTGATGATATTGTGCTGGAACAATTGGCATCATGTAATTCTGTGCTAACGGAAGATGAAAAAGAACTGGGTGTATGTTTAATTGATATTGGCGGTGGGACAACAGACATTGCAATTTTTGTAGACGGTGCAATAAAACACACGGCAGTCATACCCATCGCGGGAGATCAGGTTACTAATGATATTGCTGTCGCGTTGCGTACGCCAACGTTCAATGCTGAAGATATTAAACGGAGATACGCATGTGCATTAACGCAGTTGGCGAATGTTGATGAAACAATCGAAGTGCCAAGTATCGGTGACCGGGCACCTCGCAAGATTTCAACACAAAATTTAGCAGAGATTATTGAGCCTCGCTATGAAGAATTAATGCTGCTGGTTCAGTCGGAACTAAGGCGTAGCGGCTATGAAGAATTAATTGCCGCCGGGATAGTGTTAACGGGAGGCAGTTCAAAAGTAATGGGATTAATAGATCTGGCGGAAGAGATTTTTCATATGCCGGTTCGAATGGGTGGTCCACAAAATGTTACAGGGTTGGCGGAAGTGGTGAAAAATCCGATTCACTCTACAGGCGTCGGATTATTAATGTATGGAAAGGATCATCAGGGCGTAGGCAGAAGAATTGACGCTGAAGGCCCTGGGGTGTTTTTAAGAATGAAAAGTTGGTTTCAGGGTAATTTTTAATGGTTTTGCAGAATATTAAGGGGCAGCGACAATGAAATATGAATTAATGGATTTTAGTAATGAAAGTGCAGTCATCAAGGTTATTGGCGTGGGTGGCGGTGGAGGTAATGCAGTTAGTTACATGGTTACTAACCATATTGAAGGAGTTGAGTTTATTTGCGCAAATACTGATGCTCAGGCATTAAGAAAATTAAATATTGGCACGATTATTCAATTAGGTGTTGAATTGACCAAAGGTTTGGGTGCCGGTACAAACCCGGAAGTTGGAAGGCTGGCGGCAAATGAAAATAAAGAGCGCATCAAAGAAGTTCTACAGGGTGCTGACATGGTTTTCCTGACGGCGGGCATGGGTGGTGGAACCGGCACGGGTGCGATTCCAGTTATTGCAGAAATTGCTAAAGGAATGGGTATTCTGACTGTCGCAGTGGTGACAAAACCATTTTTGTTTGAAGGCAAAAAGAAGCTGGCAACTGCAGAGCAAGGTATAGCAGAGCTTGAAAAGTACGTTGACTCATTGATCATTATTCCTAACCAGAAATTATTGCCGGTATTGGGTGACAATGTTTCTTTAGTGAATGCATTTAAAGCGGCTAATAATGTCTTACTGGATGCCGTGCGGGGAATTACTGAACTTATTGTTCATCCTGGAATGATAAACGTGGATTTTGCTGACGTCAGAACAGTAATGTCTGGAATGGGTGCGGCCATTATGGGTTCAGGTTCGGCAGCAGGTGAATATCGGGCCAGAGAAGCGGCTGAAAAAGCAATCGCATGTCCATTGTTGGAAGATATAAACTTGCAGGGCGCACTCGGTATTCTGGTTAATATTTCGGCCGCCGATATGGGTATTGCAGAGTTTGATGAGGTCGGCACGATCGTTCATGAATTTGCTTCAGAGGATGCGGTTATCAAAATTGGCATGTCTATTAATCCTGAGTTAGGCGATGAAATTAAAGTGACGGTTGTCGCTACAGGAATGGGATTGTCACGGGCGGCTAAGGTCACGCCGAAAACGACAGGTGGGCACGTTAATCAGAATGCGATTACAGGTGAGGCTAATTATGAAGGATTGGATAAGCCGACGGTATTGCGCCAAAACAGAACCGAAAGCAGAGAAACACGTTTTGGAGCGCAGCCTAAGAAAGATGTGGGTTTAGATTATCTGGATATTCCAGCGTTTCTAAGGCGTCAAGCTGACTAGTTAAGGTGAAAGTGGATTCGGTATCTATTTTTGAGGCTGATTATGATAGAATCTTAAACTTTTGCCCTCTTTACTTGGCGTTATTTATTTTATGATTAAACAGCGAACTTTAAAAAACACTATCAGGGCAACAGGTGTAGGGCTGCATACGGGCGATAAAGTTTATTTAACTTTACGCCCTGCTGAAGCAAATACCGGAATTAGATTTCGCAGGGTCGATTTTGATAATCCGGTTACCATTGAGGCGACACCGGAAAATGTTGGCGAAACTATGCTTTCAACGACATTGGTTGCGGGCGATGTGAAGATATCAACCATAGAACATTTGCTTTCAGCTTTTGCTGGCTTAGGCATTGATAATGCAATTATTGATGTTAGTGCGGCGGAAGTTCCGATCATGGATGGAAGTGCGGGTCCTTTTGTTTTTTTACTCCAGTCTGCAGGCGTTGAAGAGCAAGACAGTCCCAAACAGTATATGCGTATAAAGCGTAGTATAAGAGTTGAAGACGGTGATAAATGGGCTGCATTTACACCATTCGAAGGATTTAAGGTTACTTTTACGATTGATTTTGAGCATCCTGCTTTTGAAGATCATGTAAAAACAGCCACGATGGATTTTTCATCGACCACATTTGTCAAGGAAGTGAGTCGAGCTAGAACATTTGGTTTCATGAAAGATATCGAGATGCTGAGAAAAAATAATCTTGCTCTGGGCGGAAGCCTAGATAATGCAATTGTGGTCGATGATGACAAAGTGCTTAATATAGACGGCTTGCGCTATGCCGATGAATTTGTTAAACATAAAATTCTTGATGCCATTGGTGATTTATATCTCTTGGGGCATAGTTTGATTGGTGAATTTACTGGTTATAAATCGGGTCACGGGTTGAACAATAAATTACTCCGTGCTTTATTAAATGATAAGGAAGCGTGGGAAATGGTTACTTTTGAGGAAGAAGAAGAAGCCCCGATTTCTTTTATGCGTTCTGCACAATCTCCCCGACCTGTTGCATAAAGTCTCCGAAATTTGTTTCTGTATCGCCTAAAGCGCCTGCTTTCCGCGCTTTTACCCACTGCATCCATATGTTGTCTCTTAGGCTGTCCAGTTTTAACTGGATAGTCTTGTTAATGTTGCGCTTAATTTTAACAACGCTAATTTCAATTGTTCATCCGAAACAGTAAGACTATGGTTTCGAATAATATCTATTTTTTCTGCGGAAGGGATAAGTGGTTTCCGACTTGATTGCGCATGAGTGCTTGCCATATCTGCAATGACTTTAATCTGCATTATCAAAATTGATTCTCTTGTTACCGGAGCGATGACTGCGAGAATGGCGCTGTTATAAAAGCGCAGTTGAGATGCCCAAGCTGCAGTATCCGTGTAAATAAGTAGTTTTTTATCATTGATGACGGAGTGTAGGGCATGTGCGGCTAATGCAGCGGGTAAAACAGTACGGACGCGTTCCAGAACCAGTTTTTGTTGTTCAATTTGACTGTGATAATGAGCGAGGATTCGGTTAGGAAATAACAGAGCTGCTTTGAATGAGGTGGTTTTTCTTGTCATAAGTGCCAAAGGTAAATTTTTTGTACAGGATAATTGGTTTATTTAAAATAATGAAATATAGTTGTTCAATATAGGCAGGTTATAAAAATTGACATTGCTAAAATGCCTCTATACAATGCCTGTAGCTTGAAATTGATTTACCGTTATGCTTATCTCTACGAAGTTCTATCTGTATTGCTCGTCCTGTTTATCATTAAGTAATTCTTATATTTCCCAGCTCCATCAGCCTTAAAGGCTTTAATTACTACAATTACAGGATTATTTACACATGGCTACAGGTATAGTTAAATGGTTTAACGCCGAAAAAGGTTTTGGTTTTATTCAGCAAGAAAGCGGTCCAGATGTTTTCGTTCACTTTCGCAACATCAACAGCTCTGGCTTTAAATCTCTTGATGAAGGGCAAAAAGTACAGTTCACTGTGACACAGGGACAAAAAGGTCCGCAAGCAGAAGAAGTAACAATCATCTAATTGCACAATGAAACCGTAGCTTCCTTTGAAACTACGGTTTTTTTATGCCTATCATTTTCTTTAAGATAATGCAAAGTAGTTGTGTTTTTGTCGTTATACTTAAGCCGCCATCCGCATATCGTTCTCTTGGGTCTTCATGCATTCAAGTGACTTTGCTATTCCACTCCTACTCTCAAAAAAACAGTAATAATTGATACTTCTTTTATCTCATCAGCGCTGGGCCAGATCAACATTAAAAAATGATGAGTGATCGTTTCGATCTAATTCGTAATAAATCGATAGTGTATTGAGTAACTGAGATCGGTGCACATGTTTTTATAATCAGTCCTGATTGTATGGCTTGAATGTTCTTTCGTTAATGCGAAAGCCTTTTGTCGGCGTGATAACGGGCGTTTTTATCTGTAACTAATAGATTAGACGGTATATAATCCAGTGCTTTGATTCAATCATTTACTAAATTCACACCGGAAAAAAACATGCTGGGTAAATTGGTTAGACTAGTTGTAGGGAGCCGTAACGACAGGCTGGTAAAGAAGAAAAGGACGTTGGTCAAAAAGGTCAATGCACTTGCTTCGGAATACGAAAAATTATCTGATGATGCGTTAAAAGTAAAAACTCAGGAGTTTCGTGATCGTCTGGCGCGGGGTGAAAAACTGGATAATCTGATTCCAGAAGCTTTTGCGACAGTCCGAGAAGCTTCCTCGCGAGTCTTTGGTATGCGTCATTTTGATGTGCAGCTGATTGGCGGCATGATACTTCATGACGGCAAAATCGCTGAAATGAAAACTGGTGAAGGTAAGACCCTGATGGCGACATTGGCGGCTTATTTGAATGCCTTGCCTGGGCGGGGTGTTCATGTGGTCACAGTTAATGACTATCTGGCCAAGCGCGACTCTGAATGGATGGGCAGGCTTTATGCTTTTCTGGGGATGACTACCGGGGTAATCATCAGTCAGATGGAGAGCAGCGAAAGACGCGAAGCCTATGCGGCAGACATCACCTATGGAACCAACAACGAATTCGGTTTTGATTATCTGCGCGACAATATGGCTTTTAGTCTGGAGCAGAAGGTTCAACGGGATTTGAGTTTTGCCGTTGTGGATGAGGTGGATTCCATTTTGATCGATGAGGCAAGAACGCCGCTGATTATTTCCGGACCTACGGAAGAAAGCACCGAAGTATATGTCAAAGTCAATAAGATCATTCCCTTTCTGACCAAGCAGGAAAAAGAAGGTGAGCCAGGTGATTATTCGGTCGATGAAAAGGTACGCCAGCTTTATCTGACCGAAGAAGGCCATGAACGGGTTGAACGTTTAATGGTGGAGCATGGCTTGATGACTGAAGGAACCAGCCTGTATGACGCGACTAATATTCGCCTGATGCATTATCTGAATGCTTCATTGCGTGCGCATGTCTTGTTCAAAAAAGATGTCGATTACATAGTCGCAAATAATGAAGTTATCATCGTCGATGAATTTACCGGCCGGATCATGCCGGGACGTCGCTGGTCAGAGGGTCTGCATCAAGCTATTGAAGCGAAAGAGGGGGTCGCCATCCAAAATGAAAATCAGACGCTGGCATCGATTACTTTTCAGAACTATTTCCGCTTGTACAACAAACTGTCAGGGATGACCGGTACCGCGGATACGGAAGCGTTCGAACTGAACAAAATTTACGGCCTTGAAGTAGTCGTGATTCCGACGCATCGCAACATGATTCGCAGGGATTTGGGCGACTTGGTTTACCTGACCGCCGACGAGAAATATCTTGCCGTTTCTGAAGATATTAGAGAATGTGTTAGCCGTGGTCAGCCGGTGTTGGTGGGAACTACTTCGATTGAAAATTCCGAGCGGATTTCTGCATTGTTGAAAAAGCAAGGCATTAAACACGAAGTACTTAATGCCAAACAACACGAACGTGAAGCGCACATCATTGAACAGGCTGGTATGCCCGGTGCGGTCACCATTGCTACCAATATGGCGGGACGGGGTACCGATATCGTTCTTGGCGGTAGTCTGGAAGCAGAACTGGCGACATTAGGCGAAGATGCAATCGATGCTGAAAAAGAAAAAGTACGTGGAGCCTGGCTGGACAGACACGAACAGGTTATTGCCAATGGCGGGTTGCATGTAATCGGTTCAGAGCGTCATGAATCGCGTCGTATTGACAACCAATTAAGAGGCCGTTCAGGGCGGCAGGGTGATCCTGGTTCAACCCGTTTTTACCTGTCACTCGAAGATGATTTGATGCGCATATTTGCGTCAGATCGCGTGGCCGGTTTAATGAAGAAGTTAGGCATGGGTGATGGTGAGGCTATTGAGCATCCCTGGGTAACCCGATCTATTGAAAATGCCCAGCGCAAGGTTGAAGGCCGCAACTTTGACATACGTAAAGAAATCCTTGCTTATGATGATGTCGCTAATGATCAGCGTAAAGTCGTATACGCGCAGCGTAATGAACTGATGGCGGCGGAGGACATTTCAGACATTATCACTGCGATACGTAAGGATGTTATCAATAATGTCATTACGCAATATATCCCGCCAAAAACCATGGCGGAGCAGTGGGATACCAAAGGTCTGGAAGATCATTTGCATCAGGAATTTAACGTTGAAGTCCCCGTGCGTAAAATGCTGGCTGATGATCATTCTCTGCAAGAAGAATCTTTGCGGAAGCGGATCATCGATATTCTGGAGCAGAGCCATAAAGACAAAGAACAGCAGATGTCTAAAGATGTGCTGCGGCATTTTGAAAAATCAGTGATGCTGCAAGTGTTGGATAATAGCTGGAAAGAGCATCTGGCGGCGATGGATTATTTACGCCAGGGTATTCACCTTAGAGGTTATGCGCAAAAAGATCCCAAACAGGAATACAAGCGCGAAGCTTTTGAAATGTTTACCAATCTTCTTGAGCATATCAAGTATGAAGTTATAGAAATTTTGTTTAAAGTTCAGGTCCGGCAGGAAGAAGATATTCGGGCTATAGATGAACAAAGACAGCTGCCCAAAGAAATGCATTTTGAGCATGCAGAAGTGTCGGCTTTGCAGGAGCCTGAGGAGTTGCCGCAGGCTTCTGAGCAAGAAACAGTAGATCAACCATTTGTCAGAGGTGGCAATAAAGTGGGTCGTAATGACCCTTGTCCTTGCGGCTCTGGGAAGAAATTTAAACACTGTCACGGCAAGTTAGATTGATTTGATTTGCAGAAAAAGGGGGCGACTTTTAGTCGCCCCCTTTTTTTTGCGAGTAAAAGTCGGGCAGAGGAGGCGCATATTCTAAAATAGTTCTTCAGTCGGTTTTTCATTAGACTGATCATAATCACGTATCGATTTGTTGGAAGGCAGAGCGAAGCTTTTTGGCGCAAGCTCAGCCTGAAAAAACTCCCATATCCCGTTTTTATTTGTTTCAGGTGTTAACATACCTGTCGCAGGATCTATAAATGCCTTAGCAATTCCTTCTGGCACTTCAAGTGTAGTTTCCGGCATGCCTTTAAGCGCTGTCTGCATAAACTCAACCCACATCGGTAATGCAGCTACTCCGCCTGTTTCACGATTTCCCAGTGGTGAGAAATCATCAAATCCAATCCATGCAGTTGCGACATTTGATTGTGTGTAGCCATTAAACCAGGCATCCCGTTGTTCATTTGTTGTCCCTGTCTTACCCGCAAGATCTTGTCTGTCCAGTACTTTTGCACCTGTTGCTGTACCGCGCTGCACAACATCTCTTAATAAGGAATTCATAAGAAAATTAATTCTTGGAGCAATAATTCTTGTCGCATAGATATGGTTTGATTCCTGGTTACTGTCGCAAGAAGGGCAAGCAATTTTAGGCTTGGCTTGATAAATAATTTCACCATCTTCGGATTCAATGCGGTCAATAAAATAGGGTTTGACGAGAAATCCGCCGTTGGCAAATGTGGCATAAACTTGAGCCATCTGTAGTGGAGTAGCATCGCCACTACCTAATGCCAAGGAGAGTGTTTTGGGTAGCTGTTCTTTAGTAAAGCCAAATCGCATCGCAGTGGAAACGGCTTTATCAACACCCATTTCGTTCAGTAAACGAATAGATATAATATTTCTCGAGTAAGTTAAAGCCGTTCTAAGACTGGTTGGTCCATAGAACTTTTTGTTGTAGTTTTCAGGTCGCCATTCATTTTCTTGCCCCGGGGTGTCAATGACTATGGGCGCATCATTAATAATGCTGGCTGTAGTGTAGCCTTGTTCCAGTGCCGTTGTATAAATGATAGGTTTAAAACCTGACCCCGGTTGTCTTTTGGATTGTGTCGCCCGATTGTATTTGTTGCGGGCAAAATCGAAGCCGCCGGTTAACGCTAAAATTGCGCCATTGGTGGGATTTAATGAAACAAATGCACCTTCTACTCTAGGTATTTGCGTTAAAGCCCATGTTTTGTTCCTCAACTGTCGCACGCGGATGATGTCGCCAGTTTTTAGAATGCTCCCAATAGCATTGCCAGCCCATTTGATGTTCTCCCATGGTATTTCAATGACAGTTTTATCTTGAAGTTTAGCTGTTGCGCGATTGTTATTCACGCGTAGAACATGAGCAGGCAGTGTATCGCCGATAACAGGCATGTTGCCGAAAAGGGTGTCATTATTAATGATTGATGGATGTTTTGACCTGTACCCATGGCGTTCATCATATGCATGTAATGTATTTTCAAGAGCCTTGTTTGCTGCTGTTTGCAGTGGCCCACTAATCGATGTATAGACCTTAAAACCAGATGTGTATGCTTGTTCGCCATAGAGCTCAAGAATTTTTTGCCTAACCATTTCAGCTAAATAAGGAGCTGAAATTTCGAGTGATACAGGCTGTACTTTTGCGGTAGAAGGTTCCTTCGATGCATTTTCATATTCCTGCTGAGTTATGTTATTAAGTTCCATCATCCTGTGTAACACATAATTGCGTCTTTGAATGGCTCGTGATTCATTGGTGATGGGATTGTATGTTGATGGTGCTTTAGGTAGCCCGGCAATCATGGCCTGTTCGGCAAGCGTAAGCTCGTTCAGCGATTTGCCGTAATAAACTTGAGCGGCGGCGGCTATGCCATAGGCTCGGTGACCCATGAAGATTTGATTTAAATAAAACTCAAGAATCTGATTTTTGGAATACTCGCGTTCCATTGCCAACGCCAGCATAATTTCCTTTAGTTTGCGTGTGTAGGTCTTCTCGCTGCTAAGCAGAAAGTTACGGGTAACCTGCATGGTGATAGTACTGCCACCTTGTATTTTTTTGCCGGTTAATGCGAGATGCAAGCTTGCTCTAATCAGTCCTTTAAAGTCGACTCCCTCATGTTCGAAAAAGCTGTCATCTTCTGAGGCAAGGAATGCATTAATAAGCTGTTTAGGAACATCTTCAATATTAATAGGGACGCGTTTTTTTTCCCCGAATTGTGCAATCAGAAGGTTATCTTTAGTGTAAATGCTTAAAGGTATTTGATACTGCACATTGTGCAAGGTCTTGATATCGGGTAAGTCGACTGATAGATAAGTGTATAAAAAATAGCCGGAAATTAGCACACCCATACTGACGAGTATAAAAAAAATAGCGAACCATTTAAGAATTCGTCTGCTCAGTGATTTTTTAGTCACAAATAATCCTGGGAAGCAATATGGCTATGTAAAAATTATCATTTTGCGTTAAATGAAATTTCAAAATGAACTTTGGTCGAAGAAATCAATATTACTAGTAAATAAAAAACCCTTTTTAAATGTCAAAATAAAAAAGACTACTATACTCAAACCGGTAAAAAAGTTTTATGACTGCTGATTATAGATGAGAAACAGACACAGCAATCTATTAAACACATAAATTATTAAGTTATTCAAGGGTTAATCATGAGCTGGTTTAATCAGAAACAGGGTGCTGTTATTGGTGTCGATATAAGTACAGCGGCTGTAAAGCTACTCGAATTGAGTAAAGTAGGAGTTCGCTACCGGGTTGAGAGTTATGCTGTAGTACCTTTGCCACAAGATGCTGTTATTGATAAAAATATAGCTAATATTGATGTCATATCTGGTGCCATAAAAAGGGCCTATAAGCAATCCGGGTCAAAGCTAAAACAGGCGTCTGTTGCGGTTTCAGGATCTTCGGTGATGACAAAAATTATAGCAATGCCTGCTTCATTAACCGATGATGAGATGGAAGAGCAAATCATGGTTGAAGCGGATCAGTATGTGCCTTATTCACTCGATGAGGTTAATTTCGATTTTGAAGTGCAAGGTCAGAATGAAAATAATCCGGAAATGGTTGATGTATTGCTTGCGGCATCGAGAAAAGAGATCGTTGAAGATCGGATTGAAGCCTTAGCAAAGGCAGGATTAAAAGCCAAGATTGTCGATGTTGAAGCATTTGCAATGGAAAATGCATTTGGATTATTGGTTGACCAATTGCCAGATTCAATAGAAGGCCAAGCTATTGCCATCGTGGATATAGGGGCAACTATGACAACTTTGAATGTGCTCTTTAATTCCCGGACCGTGTATACAAGAGAGCAAGGGTTTGGAGGTAAGCAGTTGGCTGAAGAGATTCAGCGCCGATACGGACTGACCTACGAAGAGGCCGGTTTGGCAAAAAAAAATGGCGGATTGCCGGATAATTATACAACTGATGTGCTTGAGCCATTTAAAAGAGCCATGGTTCAGCAAATTCAACGGTCAATCCAATTTTTTGTTTCATCGAGTGCAAATAGACGTATTGATAGCATTATTTTAGCGGGAGGATGTGCGTCGATACCCGGTATTGACAAGCTGGTTCAGCAAACGATTGGAGTTCCAGCAATCATAGCCAACCCGTTTATAAATATGACGCTGTCCAGTAAAGTTAAGCCCCATGCATTGAGCAATGATGCGTCTGCAATGATGATTGCTTGCGGGTTGGCATTGAGGAGCTTTGACTAATGGCAAGAATCAATTTACTCCCTTGGCGAGAAGAGCTGCGAGCGCAGAAAAAACAAGATTTTTTAAATGCTCTTGGAGTAGCGGTTCTTTGGACAATGCTTGCTTTTGGCGGAGTTCATTTATATATCAACGGATTGCAAGAGTATCAGGAACAAAGAAATAAAATACTGCAAGATGAAATAGCATTGCTAGACAAAAAAATTACAGAAATTAGTAGTATTGAAGAAAAGAAAAGTAAGTTGCTGTCCAAAATAGAACTGATTCAAAAATTACAGGAAAGTCGTCCTGAGATTGTGCATTTGTTCGATGAACTTCCTAAAACCACGCCTGACGGAGTTTTTCTTACAAAATTCACCCAGACAGGGGCGGATCTTGCCCTCGAGGGCAAGTCCCAATCAAATGCACGGGTTTCCACCTTCATGAACGCCATTGAGGCATCTTCCTGGCTGCAAACGCCAAAGCTGGATGTGATCCAGTCCCCGGATAAAGCCAAGTCTGAACAATTAAGCGATTTCACCATGCATGCAAAGCAAGGTAATAAAAATGCACAAGCTGCGCAAGGAGGCAACTAAATGGATCTGTCAGAAATTAATTGGGACCCTAATGAGGCAGGCGCGTGGCCCTTACCCATTAAAGCAGCAATAATTTTTATGATATGTGCCCTGGTTGCAGGTGGAGGTGTTTACTATGACACGCTTGATCAATTAACTGTGCTCGATGCTGCTGAGAAGAAAGAACTGGAATTGAAGACTTCATTTGAGACGAAACAAAAGAAAGCGATCAATCTTCAGGATTACAAGGATCAACTGGCACAAATTGAAATACAGCTGTATGAAATGATCCGGCAAATGCCCACAGAAGAAGAGGTGGCAAGCTTGTTGGTGGATATCTCACAAACGGGGTTAGGCAGCGGTCTGGAATTTAAATTATTCAAACCCAGCGCTCCGGTCCGTAAGGAATTCTATTCAGAATTGCCGATTAACATTCAGGTTATAGGCAAATATGAGGAGCTTGGCTTATTTATGAGTGGATTAGCTTCTTTGCCCAGAATTGTTACTGTACATGATGTCAATATTGTTCCCGAAGCAAAGGCAGGTATGGAAGGGGAGATGATAATGAATGCAACAGTAAAAACCTATAACGAAGGTACCGGAGATGCTGTAGAAGGCAGAGAAGCCAAAAAGAAAAGGGGGCGGAAATAATGGAGCGTAATAAACAGCCCTTTATAAATGGTAAACGGTTGGGATTGCATAGTCGCATCAGTTCCCTCGGCAACCGCTCCATGCGTTGCTCTACCTCCTGCGTCCCTGCAGTCGTACCGGTCACGACACTTCTGACCTCCATGGATGGAGGAAATGCCGACGACTGCTGGGAGCAGTCACGGTCACCATCCTTGACAGTCGTAAGTTACATCGTTTTTTTTGCGCTATTAGCAGGCTGCAGTGAGGACTTTTCAGATTTAAATCAATATGTCGCAGTAGTTAAGGCTAGGCCTAAAGAGCCTATTAAGCCATTGCCTGAAATTAAGGTTATCGAACCCTTTATATTTAAACCGGAAGGTTTGCGTGATCCATTCAAGCCACTTGATCAGCCAGAGCGGGCTGAAGATGTAGGTGCTTCAAAAGGTAGCGGAATTAGGCCGGATATCACGCGCCACAAAGAAGAATTAGAAAATTTTCCTTTAGACGGTTTAAAAATGGCTGGTACTGTAAATATGCAGTCGAACTTGTGGGGCTTGGTAAAAGCGAGTGACGGCACAATTTATCGCGTTCATGTTGGGAATTATATGGGTAAAAATCATGGGAAAATCATTCGTATACTTAACGATAAAATTGAATTAATGGAAATAGTTCCTGATAAGCCGGGAACGTGGCGAGAACAGCAAACATCATTGTCTCTGACAGAGTGATTTTGAGGATAAGAAATGATTAATAAACAAGGCAGGATTGTGATGAATTCCCACGGAATACAAGTTAAAACGGAGCGGTCTTTATATGCATGCATTGGCTTAGGCCTATTTTTGTTTTTATTCCAAATGGCATCTGTCAGAGCTGACGATTTGACTTTATCTGGAATAGATTTCTCGACACAGGCCGGAGATAAACTGCAGGTACAAATGGAAATGTCGGGACCTGCTGTTGCACCTAAAATATTTAAGACGGATAACCCAGCGAGGATCGCACTGGATTTTTCCGGAGTAAAAAACGCACTAGCTAAAAAAATGTACCCAATAAATCAGGGTGCGGTTAGCAGTGTTTATGTAGTGGAAGCGGCTGGCAGGGTTCGTGTCGTTATTAATCTAATTGAGTCGATGCCGTTTGAAACCAAAGTGGTTGGCAATAAGGTACTGCTGACATTAACTCGTGCAAAGTCTATGATGCCTGCAGCATTCAAACCCGCCGCTCAAAAAACATCACCTATTGCTGCAAAATCAACCAATGCGGTGGTTGCGGCATTAATACCTTCGCAGGCTATTAGCGGTTTTGATTTTAAACGCGGAGATAAGGGTGAGGGCCGTATACTGGTTTCATTAGCTAATCCCAATACAATTGTCAATTCAAAAGAGGAAGGAGGGAAAGTTGTTATAAATTTTCTAAACACCCAATTGTCTGAAAGCTTGTCTAAAAGACTGGATGTTTCCGAATTTGCAACACCTGTTAAGTTTATTGATACGGTTTCGTCCAATAAGCAAACCACCATTACAGTGTCCATGCAAAATGAACTTTACGATTATTCCGTGTTTCAGTCTGAGGGTTTGCTGACTGTAGAGTTTCGTCCTTTAAGCAATGAAGAAAAGGAAGCATTGGACAGGTCGCGGATAAAATATACCGGCGACAGGTTGTCTTTAAACTTTCAGGAAATTGAAATACGCAGCGTCATTGCCATTCTGGCTGAATTTACCGGACAGAATGTGGTTGCCGGTGATGATGTTAAAGGCACTATTACCTTAAAGCTGGATGATGTGCCCTGGGATGAAGCATTAGACTTTATTATGATGACCAAAGAACTAGGCAAGTTCGAGACAGGCAATGTCACATTGATATCACCACTGGACAAAATTAAGGACTATAAAAAGAAACAGCAGGAAACGGATGCAGTGGTTGAGCAATTGGAGCCACTGGTGACCGAATATATTAAAATTAATTATGCCAAAGCGGAAGATTTTAGAAATTTGTTGAACGGTCTTGATTCAAGGGCTTTTGGCAGTTGCACGGTTGTTAAGGGTGGTTCGTCTGGCTCTTCATCTTCATATGGTGGACAATCCGGCCAGGGACAAGGGCAAAACCAGACACAAGACCAGGGTCAAAATCAGGGAGGACAGAGTAATCAGACAGGAACCAAGAATGAGGAGTTTAGAATACTGTCTTTGCGTGGCTCTGCGGTTGTTGATGCAAGAACCAATACTTTAATTGTTCGTGAGACAACAAAACGCCTGGAGGACGTGAAAAAACTGATACGCAAGCTGGATGTGCCTGTGCGTCAGGTGATGATTGAGTCAAGAATAGTTATTGCTAACAATAACTTTGCGAGAGAGCTGGGAGTTAAGTTTGGCGTCGCAAAAAATGCAAGTGTTGGCAGTGGCAAGCAGTTTAGTTTGGGTGGTGCAGGGACAGAAGGTGTAATGTCAACAGGGACGACAACAGTGACTGATGGTGTGGCGAAGTCAACAGGCACGCCAGCGCATACCGTGATACAGGATCAGCTGGTTGATTTGGCCACTTCTTCTAATCCCTACGGCGCCTTGGGGATGACTCTCGTAAGAGGCGCGGATTATGTGCTTAACCTTGAGTTGTCAGCGTTACAGGATGAAGGTCGTGGCGAACTGGTTTCCAATCCAAGGGTTATGACATCAGATCGCTGCCAGGCAACCATTAAACAAGGTTTTGAAGTTCCCTATCAAAGCTCAAGCGCAAATCTGGGAACAAACATTCAGTTTAAAGAAGCTTTGCTGCAACTGGATGTTGTGCCGCAAATAACACCCAGTGGAAGTATAATCATGGCTTTAAAAATTACCAAAGATTCTCCAGAATTTACAGCCGGAGTATCTGTGCCATCTATTAATACGCGACAACTTGTAACCAATGTCCATGTGTTGGATGGTGAGACCATAGTGCTGGGCGGGGTCTTTGAAGGGGAGCAAAATAATAATACTAATAAAGTGCCTTTTTTTGCCGATTTGCCGGGCATAGGTTTTTTATTTAAGAGAACATTCAATAACGATCTTAAAAAGGAATTGTTGATTTTTGTAACTCCGAAAATCATGAAAGATAATTTAGCTAGCGATTGATGGCTTCTACTTGGAGCAAAAAAGGGGCATAATGCCCCTTTTTTAATGCCTTAATTTATAGCAGAGTAGCTCATGACGCGATCAGAAAATATATATTTAGTCGGCCTCATGGGTGCAGGAAAAACCACGATAGGGCGGCAGCTGGCGAGAACTCTTAAATTACCTTTTTATGACAGTGACAAGGCGATTGAAGAGAGAACCGGTGTTGATATTCCAACTATTTTTGAATTTGAAGGCGAAGAAGGATTCAGGGACCGGGAGCAGAAAATGATCCAGGAGTTGACGCAGATGAATGGCATAGTGCTGGCTACCGGTGGTGGCGCAATTTTGCGCGAAGAAAATCGCCGATTATTAAAAGAAAATGGCTTCATTGTCTATTTGCAATGTTCAGTGGAAAGGATTCTGGAGCGGACGCGCAGGGATACACAACGGCCACTGCTGAAAACTGACAACCCCAGAGATCGCATAGAAACCTTATTCGCACAGCGTGAGCCGCTTTATTTGTCCTGTGCTGATTTTAAAGTTGACACAGGTGTCATGCAAAGCAAAGAAGTTGTCAGTCTTATCTTAGAAGCATACAACTCAGTTAATCGTTAGTAACTTGACCTACAAGCTAATCCGGCTTCCAAACGTTAATAACTATGAAAAAATTACAGGTGGAATTAGGTGACCGTAGTTACCCGATTTATATAGGCTCTGGTTTATTGAGCCAGTCTGAGCTATTGGTAAAACACATAAAGTCCAGACAGGTTGCTGTCATTACTAACGAAACCATTGCGCCATTGTATCTGGATGCGGTTTTAAAAAACTTGCAGGGTTATATAGTCGAAACAGTGATATTACCCGACGGCGAGCAATTCAAGACCTTAGACTACGTAACTCAAATCTTTGATAAGCTGCTGGGCAGCAAGTTTAGCCGTAATGCCACGCTGATCGCTTTGGGTGGCGGTGTTATTGGTGACATGGGCGGTTTTGCAGCGGCCTGTTATCAGCGGGGCATCCCTTTTCTACAGATACCTACGACATTGCTGGCGCAAGTTGATTCTTCGGTGGGTGGCAAAACCGGGGTTAATCATCCTCTGGGTAAAAACATGATCGGCGCCTTTTACCAGCCGCAATGTGTTATCGCCGATGCCGATGTTTTAGATACACTCGATGACCGGCAGTTATCTGCAGGGCTGGCTGAAGTGATTAAGTACGGCCTGATCAGGG
>JAQTLI010000003.1 GCA_028714995.1 Methylobacter sp.
GGGCTGCCGGTTTACATTGCGGATGATCCGCTAACCTGCGTAGCCCGGGGTGGCGGCATAGTTCTCGAGAATCTGGATAATAAAGCAGGCAACTTGCCTTTTTCAGTAGAATAGACACTCGCGTAACCATTTAAATCATTTATTCTAGCTGCGACCGGAGTGCCCATCCCGGTCGCTTAATTTTTTAACTGGCAAAAGAGGTACCCTCCATAAAACTTTTATTTACCACCGGCCCGTCAATAAACACCCGCCTGCTAGTGGCAATAATTGCCTCTATTGCTTTACTGGTAACTGAGCACAGAAGCCATCGTCTGGATCCATTACGCGCCACAACCTCCTTTCTTATAGACCCATTAAAATATCTGGTCGACTTGCCAACAACCTTGATTGAAAAGACTGTCGGCTCCATCAGCTCATACGCGACGCTAAAACAAGAAAACGACAGATTACGCCAAGAACAATTCATCGACAAAACCCGTTTACTTAAGTTTGATGCACTGGAAAAAGAAAATATTCATCTGCGCGCGTTATTAGAAAACTCATTTAAACTCGGCGAACAAGTTCTGGTTGCAGAATTATTATCGATCAATATGGCCCCCTATGAAAACATCGTCGTGGTCAACAAAGGCACTCGCTTTGGCGTTCACCCCAAACAACCTGTGCTTGATGCAAACGGTGTTGTCGGCCAGGTTTTCCGGTCCTTGCCACTTAGCTCCGAAATCATGTTAATTACCGACCCGAATCATGCTATTCCGGTACAAGTCAATCGCAATGGTCTACTGACCATTGCCGTAGGCAGCGGTCAATTGAACCGGCTTAACCTGCCCTTTTTATCTAATAATGCGGATATTCGCCCTGGCGACTTATTAATAACATCAGGCTTGGGCGGTACGTTCCCACCGGGCTATCCGGTTGGCATTGTGGATGATTTCACTCCTATGTCTGACAAACCCTTTGCCAACATTACCGCCACCCCAAAATCCATGTTAGACCGAAACAGGGAGCTATTAATAGTCTGGAGCAACTCGACTCCCATTCCGCTCGACAGACCGCAAACATCTAAAGAAAAAGTGACTGAGACTCATCCCAATGAATAATTACCATGGCTTTGGTCGCATTATTTTGACTATTATCCTGGCAATGTGCTTAAGAATTGTCCCGTGGCCCAATGCTATTGCCAGCATCAATCCAGACTGGGTTCTTCTGGTTCTTGTTTACTGGACGCTTGCCATGCCGGAACGCGTCGGTATATTTCATGCATGGACTGTAGGATTACTTACCGATGCGCTGACCGGCGGGTTATTCGGGCAATATGCACTCGCTTATTCATTAGCTATCTATTTTTGCCTGATTCTACACAAACGTTTGCGTCAATATCCATTGCCTCAACAAAGCATGTTTATTTTCTTGTGCCTGTTATCAACCCAACTGCTGCTTTTCTGGCTAAAGAACATTCAGACCCCATCTCAATTTCATGCATCTTTCTGGCTTCCGGTTTTTACCGGCACACTGTGCTGGCCTCTTGTTTATACAGCGCTACGCTTTGTTCGTTTAGCACGATTTACTAAATAAAACTACGTCGCTATTATGTCTCGCACCTATACTATTAAAGACAATTTAGTAGAGAGCCGTCTATTTCTCAACCGTATTATCGTTGCCTTCATTGCCATACTATTATTAACTTCCGGTTTGATTGTTCGTCTGGTTTACCTTCAAATTGTCGGGCACGAACATTACGCAACACTGGCAAAAGATAACAGCATTAAAATCGAGCCCTTAGTGCCAACCCGAGGCATTATCTTTGACAGGCATGGAAAGGTTCTGGCTGAAAACACCCAGTCTTTCAGCCTGGAACTTATTCCGGAACAAATCAGCGATCTTGACGATACGCTGCTTCGATTGAAAGCACTGCTGAATATCCCTGACGAAAAAATCGATCAATACCAAAAGCAACGCAAACGCCAAAAACGCTTCATCAGCACTGCCTTGCTGATGAACATGAGCGACGAGGAAATGGCAAAATTTGCTGTAGTCCGACCTTACTTCCCCGGAGTCGACATTAAGACTCACCTGATTCGACATTACCCTTATTATGAGCTGGCTTCTCACGTTATCGGTTATGTAGGTCGTATCAACGAAGCAGAAATGAAGTCTCTACCTGTGGCCGAATATCGCGGCTCCACTCATGTTGGTAAAATAGGTATAGAAAGCACCTATGAAACTGAACTGCATGGAAAAACAGGTTATGCAGAAATAGAAAAAAACGTACAGTCGCGCGCCATCAACACGCTCAACTCAGTTATGCCATCCCCGGGGGCGAACCTCTATCTGACGCTGGACATTGATTTACAAAAAACCGCTTATGATGCATTAGACACATTCGATGGCGCCGTAGTCGCGATTGAAGTAAAAACTGGCGGGGTACTGGTTTTCGCCAGTCGCCCCGGATTTGACCCCAATCCTTTTGTTATCGGCATAGCCAATGACGCTTATCAAGCACTGCAAGCATCCGAGAATCAGCCCTTATATAACCGTGCGCTCAGGGGGCTATATCCACCCGGTTCTACCATCAAGCCATTTATAGGGCTGGCTGGACTTGAATACAATGCTATCAATGCCGGACACAAAGTCTTCTGCCCTGGCTATTATCAGCTACCTAATGTCAGCCACCACTATCGGGATTGGAAAAAAGGCGGACACGGCTCAGTTAATTTAACCGAAGCCATTACCCAGTCCTGCGATGTATATTTTTATAGTCTGGCATCAGGCTTGGGTATAGACCGCATGCACAGTTTTTTACAGCAATTTGGCTTCGGTGAAAAATCCGGCATTGATCTGGCCGGGGAAAGAACCGGACTACTACCTTCACGAGAATGGAAACGTAACCAGAGAAAACAAGCTTGGTATCCGGGAGAAACCCTTATTACAGGCATTGGACAAGGATTTCTTCAGGTCAGCCCCATACAGCTTGCCAGAGCCACAGCAACGCTGGCCAATAAAGGCAATGTTGTTACACCCTTTCTTGTAAACAAAATTGTCAGAGCAGATTCCACCTCGCCTGGCCCAGAAACTCATCAAAAAATAATGCCGCTCAATCCTGAAAATATCAACAATATCGTCTCCGCCATGGTCAATGTAGTTCATGACGCCCGCGGTACTGCCAAGAGCATCGGCAAAGGCATCAATTATCAAATCGCCGGCAAAACGGGAACCGCACAGGTCTTCAACATTAAACAGGACGAAAAATATAACGAAAATAACATCGACTTCAAGTTACGTGACCATGCCTTATTCATTTCTTTCGCGCCGGCGGATGACCCAAAAATTGCAGTTGCCGTAATTGTTGAACATGGAGGCCACGGCGGCTCAGTCGCTGCACCCATCGCAGGGAAAGTTATTAAGCAATTTTTAGAGGCCAACAATGACAACTGAAACCCGCAGTGAACAATTTCAACCGCCTTCAATTATCGGCAATATCCTTAGAAAACTGCACATAGATATACCCTTATTTATCTGCCTATTCCTTATTTCCCTGTTGAGCTTCGTTATTCTTTATAGCGCGGGCAGCCAGAATATGGACGTACTAATGCGCCAGGCTGCGCGTGTCGGATTGGCTTTTCTTTTAATGACTATATTGGCTCATATCGATCCTCAGCAGTTTAAACGCTATTCAGCGATACTTTTCGGTATGGGTATTTTTTTGCTGGTTGCGGTGCTGATCCTAGGGCAAATCGGTAAAGGCGCGCAACGCTGGCTAGATTTGGGATTTTTTCGTTTCCAGCCCTCGGAAATGATCAAAATCACCACCCCCATGATGATCGCCTGGTACCTGGCAGAGCATGCGTTGCCGCCAAAACCGAAACAACTATTGATAGCCAGCGTACTTATCATTATCCCAACATTACTGATAGCCAAACAGCCAGACCTGGGAACCGCGCTACTGGTAGCCAGCTCCGGCGCAGCCGTACTGTTTTTTGCCGGTCTTTCCTGGCGATTCATACTAGCCATCAGCTCCACACTGGCTGCGCTGACACCTATACTATGGCATTTTATGCGCCCCTATCAACGCGACCGGGTACTCACCTTCTTAAACCCGGAAGCTGACCCATTGGGCAGGGGCTACCATATTATTCAATCGAAAATCGCTATTGGCTCCGGCGGTATCAATGGTAAAGGCTGGTTAGGCAGTACCCAGTCAGAACTGGATTTTTTACCGGAAAGCTCTACCGACTTTATTTTTGCAGTTTTTGCCGAAGAATTTGGCCTTTTCGGCTGCTTAGGCCTACTCGCGCTATATCTGCTTATTATTACCCGTTGCCTGTATATCGCCTTGCAAGCCCAGGACACTTACAGTCGATTATTAGCCGGTAGCTTAGCCTTTACATTTTTTGTTTATGTTTTTGTTAACATCGGTATGGTTATAGGAGTCCTGCCCGTTGTCGGTGTTCCATTGCCATTAATTAGCTATGGCGGCACATCAATAGTAACTTTACTAGCTGGTTTTGGAATTCTTATGTCCATTCACACTCATAAAAAACTCATCCCTCTCTAATGAAACTAAAAACCAGCTTAGCCCCTATCACACTTAGTTGCATCTGTTTAATCGCTACCTCCTGCGCCGTCACTGAAATAAAAGAGCCCACCCCAACGACGACAGTAACAGGGGCAAGGACAGAAGCCATTAATGCCTTTATCAAGCAAATGGTGGCTACATACCAGTTTAACGAGTCAGAACTTCATGACTTGTTTGCATCAGTCGAAATTAAGGATGATATTCTCAAGAGAATTTCGTCACCATCGGAAGGCTTGCCCTGGTACAAATATCGCAAAATATTCCTGACCGAGGCGCGTATCGACGCCGGTGTACAGTTCTGGCGGGAAAACGAACAAGCATTAACCGCAGCAGAGAAACAATACGGCGTTCCAGCAGAAATTATTATCGCTATCATCGGCGTTGAAACGCTTTATGGGAAAAACACCGGCAATCATCGTGTAATAGACGCCCTGTCTACGCTTGCTTTTGCCTATCCGCCACGCAGCAAATTCTTTCTCAGTGAACTTGAAAGCTACTTGCTACTCTGCCGCGATGAACACATTAACCCCGCAGATCCATTAGGCTCTTATGCCGGCGCCATGGGTATGCCGCAATTTATGCCCAGCAGTTTCAGATCCTATGCCGTTGACTTTGACACTGATGATCGTCGCGACATCTGGCACAACAGCAGCGATGTCATAGCCAGTATTGGCAATTATTTTGCCAAACATCATTGGCAAGCCGGTCAGGCTATCGCTATTCCCGTTACGGCCAAAGACAAAAACTATAAATCGGCATTGAATAAAGACCTTAAGCCGGATTTAAGTCTTGCTGAGTTAGAATCGCTCAACTTAATAATATCGAGGCAATTACCTTTAGACAGTAAAGTGAAACTGCTTAGCTTTGAACAGCAACAAGGCGAAGAACTCTGGGCGGCATTAGACAATTTTTATGTCATTACCCGCTACAACCACAGTCCTTTATACGCCATGGCCGTTTATCAGTTAAGCCTATCTATTTTAAATAAAAAAGGCTCATTCCCATGAATAAAACCCTACCGATACTTCTAATTTTTGTTTTATGCAGTTGTACCACCGAACAAATAAAAACTACCGACAGCTTAAGCCAACCCCCGGTTACAACTAACTCCACAGTCAAGCACCCATTCAGATACCTTTCAAAATTACACTTTGGCGATCTTGATACGCAGAACACCGCCGCCGAAGAAGAAAACCTTTTACCCCGCATTGCCCGCTACTTTAAACAAGGTATAGCCTCATGGTACGGCTCCGATTTTCACGGTAAAAAAACCGCAAATGGCGAAATATACGACATGTATGCTATGACAGCCGCACATAAAACACTGCCGATGTCATCTTATGTTCGTGTCACCAATCTGGAAAATCAGCGTAGCGTCATTGTTCGTATTAATGACCGGGGACCTTATCATGGCGACCGGGTTATGGATTTGTCCTATGCTGCCGCCAAAAAACTGGACCTTCACGAGGCAGGATTAGGAGCCGTTGAAATCAAGGCGATAGCGCCCGAACAGGCGTTAGCGCAACTACAAAAATCGGCAGAAACACAAGAAAAAGATATTTATTTGCAAGTAGGTACTTTTGGCAACAAAAAGAAGGCAATGAAATTGCAAAATAAAATTGCCGCTCATCAGTTACCTCAACCTGAAATACTACCATCAACGCACAAAGGCTCTACTCTCTACAAGGTTCAAATGGGACCTATCAAATCACCGGAGAGTGGCCACAAGCTGAATATACAGTTGGCAAAGCTGGGCATAACAACGACTCAATTTGTTACTGACCCCTACCAAACACAAGATGCCATGATACAATAAAACCATGTTTTACTGTGTCTACCTTGAAGAGCAATGATATTTTTTAAAAGTTTTCCCCGCATCCCCGTTTTTTTATTTTTCAGTTTGCTGATTGCCTCCTCACAGGCACACTCAGAAAACGCTGAAATTCAGACCCCGGCACCGCCAACCATTGCAGCCAGCAGTTATATACTACTGGATTTCAATACTGGTAAAGTGCTGGCGGAAAACAATGCTGACGCTAAACTTGCTCCCGCCAGTCTCACCAAGATCATGTCTGTTTATGTGGTGTTCCGGGAAATCAGTAATGGGCACTTACACTTAGAAGATCTCGTCAATATCAGCAAAAAAGCCTGGGAAACACCCGGCTCTCGCATGTTTATTGAAGTCGGCAATCAGGTTAAGGTTGAAGACCTCCTAAAAGGCGTCATAATCCAATCCGGCAACGATGCCAGCGTTGCTTTAGCTGAACACATCGCAGGTGATGAAACCACCTTTGCTGATATGATGAACCAGCATGCCAAAAGACTTGGAATGACTAATAGCCATTTTCAGGATAGCAATGGACTGCCTATCGAAAATCATTACACCTCAGCACGCGATTTAGCCATTCTCACCGCGGCTTTAATCAAAGAATTTCCCGACTACTATCGCTGGTTTTCACAAAAAGAATTCACCTACAACAACATTATTCAGCACAATCGCAATCAACTGCTTTCGCGTGACGGGTCAGTTGATGGCGTTAAAACCGGATTTACCGATGCCGCCGGCTATTGCCTGGTTGCCTCTGCGCTAAGGGATAATATGCGCTTAATTTCTGTCGTAATGGGTGCAAGCAGCGCCAACGCCAGAGCCACCGAAAATCAGAACCTGCTTAATTACGGGTTCCGATTTTTTGAATCGCACAAACTGTATCAGGGCAAAACAGCTTTAACCGAAGCAAGAATATGGAAAGGCGATACCACAAAACTGGAAGCCGGCTTGGCAGAAGATCTTTACGCCACCGTTCCTCGCAATCATTACTCCGACCTTAAAGCCGTTATTAATCTTGATAAAAACATTACCGCCCCCATCAAAGAAGGTGACAAAGTTGGCTCTGTAGTCGTCACACAGAAAGATGACGTTATTGCCAACAAAGACCTGATAGCCCTTAAATCTGTCGAAAAAGGCAATATTATCCGAAGAATCTATGATGGCGCACTGTTAATGATCGGAAAGTCAAATGGAAAATAAAACCGTTTATTTAAACGGCGATTATCTGCCTCTTAATGAAGCAAAAATATCGGTCATGGATCGGGGCTTTCTGTTTGGCGATGGAATTTATGAAGTCATTCCATCCTATTCAGGTCATTTATTCCGCTTTCAAGAGCACATGGAGCGCCTGGAAAATAGCCTGACGATCATTCGTTTGACCAACCCGCATACCCGGGAACAATGGCTGAAAATCCTGACTCCCCTGTTGGATTCCAGCTTGGATCAGTATATTTACCTACAGATTACCCGCGGCGTTGCCCCTAAAAGAGATCACGCTTTTCCAGAAAACATCCCGCCTACAGTCTTTGCGATGTGTTCAAATATCGCCCCTCTTGATAACAGGGACTCAGGCGTGAAAGCAATCAGCGTAGATGACAGCCGCTGGGAGCTTTGCAATGTTAAAGCCACCACACTGCTCGCCAACATCCTACTTAGACAGCAGGCTGTTGAGCAGGGTTGCGCTGAGGCCATTTTGGTTAAAGATGGCTATGTTACCGAAGGCGCCGCAAGTAATGTTTTTGCGGTTATTGATGGCATTTTAATGACACCACCTCAAAGCCATGAAATATTGCCAGGCATTACCCGTGATGTGATTCTGGAAATTGCACAGCAAAACAACATCCTCTGTAGAGAAGAGATTATTTCACTGGATGCTTTAAAAACAGCCAGCGAGATCTGGATAGCCAGCTCTACCCGCGAAATCGTCCCAGTTGTTGAACTCGATTCTGAAAAAGTTTCAGATGGCAAACCCGGGCCTGTATGGCAAACCATGAATCGTCTATTTCAAGCTTACAAAAAATCCTTATCATGAGTGAAGAAACCCTTTTGGAATTCCCCTGCCAATTTCCCATCAAGGCGATGGGCAAAACTGAACTGGAACTCGACCTGCTGGTTGTAGAAATTGTTCGCCGTCATGCTCCTGATATTAATGAAGGCGCAGTGACTACGCGGCCCAGCAAAGACGGCAATTACATCGCCGTAACTGTCATCATAGAGGCATCCAGCAAACAACAACTGGATGCTATTTATCAGGATTTATCAGACCATCCCCATATCTTGATGGCTTTGTAATTGCAGGTGCGAATTCATTCGCATGGTCCAGATAAATCCGCATTTAAAAGAGTACCCTAATGACTGTAATACGCAATTTGGGACTCCAGAACTATGAAACCGTCTGGCAGAGCATGCAGCAGTTCACCCAGGATCGCAATGCAGAAACTGCCGACGAGCTATGGATCGTAGAGCACTTTCCCGTCTATACTCTTGGATTGAATGGTAAACGTGAACATCTGCTGAGTACCGGCTCCATTCCTGTTATTAATTCTGACCGGGGCGGACAAGTCACCTATCATGCTCCAGGACAGCTGATAATTTATACCTTACTGGACATGAAGCGCAAAAACCTTGGGGTACGCCAGCTGGTCACGCTTCTGGAGCAAGCCATGATCGACACCTTAGCTCTGTATAATATCGCAGCAATTGCCAGAGCCGATGCTCCCGGTGTCTATGTAAATGATAAAAAAATCGGCTCAATTGGCATAAGAATTAAAAACAATTGTAGCTATCATGGCCTAAGTCTTAATAATCATATGGACTTGCGTCCTTTTGATCACATTAATACCTGCGGTTATTCTGGACTGGAAGTTACCCAACTGGCAGATCTGGGTGTGACTATCAGCAATGCTGAACTCGCCATTCCGGTTACTCAAGCCATCACCACGGCATTACAAAAATGACTCATCAAGCGCCCTCCCGCTCTACCCCAAAATCTCACCAGCGTAACGCTGAAAAACTGGCGAAAATCCCGATAAAAGTTGAACCTGCCGAAACCGTTTTGCGCAAACCCGAGTGGATACGCGTAAAAATATCGGCCAGCGACGAAGTCACCCGCATTAAGCAACTGCTGCGCGAAAACAATCTGCATACCGTTTGTGAAGAGGCCGCCTGCCCTAACCTGGGCGAGTGTTTTCAGCACGGCACCGCGACATTCATGATCATGGGAGATTTGTGCACGCGCCGCTGCCCTTTTTGCGATGTTGCGCACGGCAAACCGCTGGCACTGGATAAGGAAGAACCTCAACACCTGGCCGATGCCATACAGGCCATGGCATTAAAGTATGTGGTTATCACTTCGGTAGACCGTGATGATTTAAGAGATGGTGGAGCGGGTCATTTTGCCGACTGCATCAAAAAAATCCGCCTGCAAACGCCAGCTACCAAAATAGAAATTCTGGTTCCCGATTTCCGTGGCCGCATAGAAAAAGCCGTTGAAATATTGGCTCAAGAACCCTGTGATGTGTTCAACCACAACCTGGAAACTGTCCCCAGATTGTACAAACAAGTGCGCCCCGGCTCCGACTATCATGGATCGCTGGATTTACTGCGCCAATACAACCAAGCCCAGCCGCAAGTACCTACCAAATCAGGCCTAATGCTAGGCGTAGGTGAACAGCCACATGAGGTTCATCAGGTCATGAAAGATTTGTTAGCCTACGGTTGCTCAATGCTGACCCTAGGACAATACTTGCAACCAAGCAAAGCCCATTTGCCGGTCGAAAGCTACATCACTCCCGAACAATTCGAGGAATATGGTGCCATTGCAAAGGCATTAGGCTTTAAGCAAGTCGCCAGCGCGCCCATGGTCAGATCGTCCTACCATGCCGATCTTCAGGCTAAAGCTGTTATTAGCAAGTAGAAGGGCTTGCCCCTAGCGAGAGGCGCAGGTATCCATACAAATGGCTAACCATTTGATGTTGAAACCGTTCATGGCGAACCTGCCGAACCCCATACATGCTTTTTGCAAGTACCTCCATGGTTTTTATAGCTTAAAAAGATCCGCCACTCATTGCTTCTAAACTATCTAACCAATACAGACTCACTATAAAAAAGCCCCGGTTATTAAAAACAACCGGGGCTTTTTTTACAACATAAACAAAGGCATATTACCAACCGCCTCTGTCAGGCAACATTTACATCATGCCGCCCATACCACCCATACCGCCCATGCCGCCCATATCATGGCCGCCATGACCGCCTTTATCATCGCTAGGTGCATCAGCAATCATAACTTCGGTAGTCAACATCAAGCCTGCAACAGAAGCTGCGTTTTGCAGCGCAGTACGTGTCACTTTCGCTGGGTCTAAAATACCCATTTCGATCATGTCGCCGTATTGGCCGGTTGCCGCGTTGTAACCGAAGTTACCTGTACCTTTTTGCACTTCATTGAAAACCACTGAAGGCTCGTCGCCAGCGTTAGCAACGATTTGACGCAAAGGCTCTTCCATAGCACGACGCAGAATGTTGATACCGACTGTCTGGTCGTGGTTAATGCCTTCCAACTTATTAAGCGCGGATAGAGCACGAACCAAAGCTGAACCACCGCCGGCAACAACTCCTTCTTCAACCGCTGCGCGTGTTGAGTGCAATGCATCTTCAACGCGGGCTTTCTTTTCTTTCATTTCAATTTCTGTTGCAGCGCCCACTTTAATGACAGCAACACCGCCAGCTAATTTAGCCAGGCGCTCTTGCAGTTTTTCTTTGTCATAGTCGGAAGTCGCTTCATCGGCTTGTGCACGAATTTGTGCAACACGGTTTTTGATTTGCTCTTCAGAACCAGCACCATCAATGATAGTGGTGTTTTCTTTGGTGATTTGTACTTTTTTAGCTGTACCCAGTTGCGATAATTCCGCTTTTTCCAGGCTCAAACCAACTTCTTCAGAGATAACGGTACCGCCGGTCAATACAGCGATGTCTTCCAACATAGCTTTACGACGATCGCCAAAACCTGGAGCTTTAACTGCAGCAACCTTAACGATGCCGCGAATGGTGTTAACCACCAAAGTCGCCAAAGCTTCGCCTTCAACATCTTCAGCAATGATCAGCAAAGGACGACCGGCTTTAGCAACGCCTTCCAACGTTGGCAGCATGTCACGGATATTGGAGATTTTTTTGTCGTAGATAAGAATCAATGGATCGTCTAATTCGACGCTCATGTTTTCTTGTTTGTTGATGAAGTAAGGCGACAAATAACCACGGTCAAACTGCATACCTTCAACAACATCTAACTGGTTGTCCAGGCCTGAACCTTCTTCAACAGTGATGACGCCTTCTTTGCCGACTTTTTCCATCGCTTCTGCAATGATTTTGCCGACAGACTCATCAGAATTTGCAGAGATAGTGCCTACTTGAGCAATCGCTTTGTTATCAACACAAGGCGTAGCAGAAGCCACAATCGCTTCAACGGCTTTAGTCACGGCCAAATCGATGCCGCGCTTCAGATCCATTGGATTCATGCCGGCTGCAACGGCTTTTAAGCCTTCATTGACGATAGATTGCGCCAATACGGTTGCAGTGGTTGTACCATCACCGGCTACATCAGAAGTTTGTGAAGCCACTTCTTTAACCATCTGTGCGCCCATATTTTCGAATTTGTCTTTTAATTCGATTTCTTTTGCAACCGATACACCATCTTTAGTGATGGTTGGAGCGCCGAAACTTTTGTCCAAAATCGCATTACGGCCTTTAGGACCTAAAGTTACCTTGACTGCGTTTGCTAAAATATTTACACCACGCGCCATACGGACACGAGCGTCATCACCAAATAATACGTCTTTTGCTGCCATTTTTATTCCTTAATATTTTGTATGTGAATTTGATTAACGTGTTCAGGCTTAACCTAAAACGCCCATGATGTCTTCTTCACGCATAACGATAAGGTCTTCACCGTCAACTTTAACTTCGTTACCTGAATACTTACCAAACAGCACTTTATCGCCGACTTTAACTTCCAGAGCGCGCACTGTGCCGTTATCCAGTTGTTTGCCATTACCTACCGCCAAAATTACGCCCTGGCTTGGTTTTTCAGCAGCTGAACCAGGCAATAAAATACCGCCAGCAGTTGTAGTTTCTTCTTCAACACGTTTGACTATCACTCTGTCATGTAACGGACGTATTTTCATCAATATCTCCTAAACATTAAAATTAAAAGTTAAATTCAAGTTTAAATTTTAGCACTCGCCAGCAATGAGTGCTAATAATAATCAACTTTTGCAGTCTGTCTCGTTCTTTGGCATCATCCCTTATCACAATACAGAATCAACATGACCTATGAATGACAACCAACTACTACGCTATAGCCGTCAAATCATGCTGCCGCAGATTGATATTGCCGGGCAGCAAAAACTCCTTGATGCCAACGTACTAATTATTGGCACTGGTGGTCTTGGTTCTCCCGCTTCCATATATCTTGCTGCTGCCGGTGTCGGCAACATTACTTTATATGATGATGACGTAGTGGACTTATCCAACTTACAAAGACAGATTGCTCATCGCACGCCGGATATTGGGACTGATAAAGTAATTTCAACCCGTCAGACACTTAATAAGTTAAATCCCGATATAAACGTAAGAGCCGTTAAACAGCGGCTGGATGGTGAACAACTCTATAGTGAGGTGATGCAAGCCGATGTGGTTCTGGATTGCAGTGATAATTTCTCAACGCGCTTTGCGATTAATAAAGCTTGTGTCAAATATCAGACACCATTGGTTTCAGGGGCAGCCATACGCTTTGAAGGCCAGGTAGCTGTATTCACTTCCGGCAGAAATGACAGCCCCTGCTACAACTGCTTATATAACAGTGACGGCGAAGAACTGCAGAATTGTGCCACTAACGGGGTCATAGCACCTATCACCGGCATAGTCGGCAGTATTCAGGCACTAGAAGCGATGAAGTTGATAATGAATATTGGAGAAACCTTAACCGGACGGTTATTGCTATTGGATGGATTTACAATGGAATGGAACACGATGAATCTGCGGAAAAATCCTAACTGCCCGACTTGTAGTGAGATGGGTCGGGTTAGCGCAGCGTAACCCGACCTGCAAATGCTTTTTTATTTTTTACCAACCAACCCTCCGATAAATTTAATAGCTTTTTCTGCCATATCGTTAACCAAAGACGGACTATCTCCATGCGGCTCAATTTCACCAAATGGCTGGCTGCTATCCTTCGTAAACTTATAAATAAAATAACCCAACGGCGCGAACGCCGCAGCAGCGATTATTAACATAACCACCCACAGCTCAACAACTCCACCCATGATTCCTCCTCATGATTTTTCATCGATTGTATTATTATTTTTTTAGGCGAATTTGGATAATACTCTCTTCCCATCAAAAAAACATCCTTCCCGACCTAACCAACATATTGTATAAATCCGTACCCAGTCATTACTAACAAACAACACCGAATTTCATAAAAGACAAGGCAATACATGCTTTGGGCGCTGTCAAAAGTTGCGTAAAAAAATAGTTCATCGTATACTTCAAACCAGCTTACTTGATCAAGCTAGCGTATAACATAAAAAACTTCTGGAGGTTATTACTATGAAATGGGAAACACCAAGCTACACAGACCTGCGTTTCGGTTTTGAAGTAACAATGTATATCTACAACCGTTAATACCATTCGGTTTAGACAAAAAAGGGACTCTTGATGGGTCCCTTTTTTTTTTGCCTGATAGCCTTTATTCCCGTATCATTCTGCCCTTGTCCCCCTTTTAGGTTACCTTCAAACTATGAAGATCAGAGTTCTCGGTTCAGGTGCAGGCGGCGGCTTCCCACAATGGAACTGCAACTGCCATAATTGTTATCGTTTGCGACACAATGAAATGAACGGTAAAGCCCGCACTCAATCATCCATTGCCGTCAGCACCGATAACAAAAATTGGCTGTTGTTTAATGCCTCACCGGATATTCGCGCGCAACTGGAAGCCTTTCCCGCTATCCAGCCTAAAGAAGGCATTCGCGACACTGGCATTAGAGCCATTATGCTAATCGACAGCCAAATTGACCATACCACGGGTTTGTTGATGCTACGGGAAGGTAAGTCGTTGGATATTTACTGCACAGAAATGGTCAAGCAGGATCTGACCACCGGCTTTCCTTTATTTAACATGCTAAAAGACTACTGTACGGTTAATCATCACCCGATTCCCGTCGATGGCAGCAGCTTTTCAATTCCCTGCATAGATGATTTACGCTTTTATACCCAAGCTTTAAAAAGCAAGGCACCGCCTTATTCCCCGCATCGGCATGACCCGCATGAGGGCGACAATATCGGCGTCATCATCGAACAAATTTCTACCGGCAAAAAAGTATTTTATTCCCCCGGCTTGGGCGAAATAGAACCCCATGTTATGGCAGCCATGCAAGCCGTTGATTGCTTAATGGTAGACGGCACTTTCTGGACTGATGACGAAATGTGCACGCAGAACATCAGCCACAAGAAATCGCGTGAAATCGGCCACTTGCCTCAATCCGGCGAAGGCGGCATGATAGAAGTCCTGAACGGCGTTACAAAAGCTCGCAAAATATTGATCCATATCAACAATACCAACCCGATTTTAGACGACGATTCCGAACAACGTAAAATACTCGATGCCGCCGGCATTGAAGTCTCTTACGATGGCTTGGAAATCGATTTATAAAGGAGACACCATGAGCTGCAACAATAAAGCCTGGACCAAAGAACAGTTTGAAGCCGAATTGCGCGGCATGGAGAAGTATTACCATATCCATCATCCTTACCATACACTGATGAATGAAGGTAAACTCACCAAAGAACAGCTTCAGGGCTGGGTTGCAAACCGTTTTTATTATCAAGTCTGCATTCCTATTAAAGATGCCAACATCCTGGCCAACTGCCCTGATCGTGAAACACGCGCAAAATGGATCCAACGGATTATGGATCATGACGGTCACCCCGGCGATCCGGGAGGCATTGAGGCATGGATACAACTCGGCATGGCAGTAGGCTTAACACGGGAAGAAATAACCTCGCAAAAACATGTCCTGCCGGGTGTGCGTTTTGCTGTCGATGCCTATGTCAATTTTGCCCGTAGAGCAGAATGGCATGAAGCGGCAAGTTCGTCTTTGACTGAACTGTTTGCCCCTAAAATTCACCAGCAGCGTCTGGATAACTGGCCCGAACATTATCCTTGGGTTGACCAGGAAGGATATATCTATTTCCGCAAACGCCTAACCGAAGCACGGCGCGATGTCGAGCATGGCCTGGCCATCACGCTGGACTGGTATAAAACCCGCGAACAACAGGATCGCATGATTCAAATCCTGAAGTTCAAGCTTGACGTACTGTGGACGATGGCGGATGCCATGTACCTTGCCTACATTAACCATATGCCGCCTTATTTTAATATCGAGAAATGAGTATTAACCCCGATCAAACCCTAAAATTTTCTCCTATGCATCGTTTGCAGTGGGAAGAAGTACAACAGAAAAATGTTATTCTTTATCCTGAAGGCATGGTAGAACTTAACCAAAGCTCTGCAGAAATCCTGAAGATGTGCGATGGCACACGCAAGCTTGCCCAAATCGTCAACGATCTGGAACAAAAATTTGCAACTACTGGTCTCGTTAATGACATTACCGCTTTTTTAGAGGTCGCTTTAAAAAATGGCTGGATCCAACAAAACTAGCATAAGCCCTCCGCGCTGGTTACTGGCGGAACTCACCTATTCCTGCCCGTTGCAGTGCCCTTATTGCGCCAACCCGGTTGATTATGCAAAATATCAATCCGAACTGGACACCGAAGACTGGAAGCGTGTACTCACGCAAGCCCGCAAAATGGGCGCAGTCCAGCTGGGCTTTTCCGGCGGCGAACCCTTAACCCGCAAAGACCTGACCGAACTGGTTAAATACGCCAGAGACCTGGGTTACTATTCCAACCTTATCACCTCAGGTTATGGACTGACTGAAGAAAAAATCATCCAGCTCAAGGAAGCAGGACTTGATCATATTCAGGTCAGCATCCAGGCCAGCACGCAAGAACTGAACGACCATATCGCCGGCACTGCATCATTCCAGCACAAAAAAGAAGTCGCCCATCTGGTCAAAAAACATGGTTACCCGATGGTCTTGTGCGTGGTCATACACCGCGAAAACATCCACCAGATGCCGGAAATACTAGCAATGGCAGAAGAACTGGGCGCAGATTATCTGGAGCTGGCGAACACACAATATTATGGCTGGGCACATGCAAACCGCGATTTATTGCTGCCGACCAAAGAACAGTTTGAACAAGCCGAACAAATCGCACAGGCTTTTAAAGAAAAAGTCGCCGGTAAAATGAAGATCTATTATGTAGTGCCTGATTTTTATGAAGACAGGCCCAAAGCCTGCATGAATGGCTGGGGAACGACATTCTTAACCATCGCACCGGATGGTGTGGCTTTGCCGTGCCATTCCGCCCGCGAACTGCCGGGGTTGGACTGCCCCAATGTCAGAGACTATAGCATTGAACAAATCTGGAACGAATCCAAAGCCTTCAATTTTTTCCGCGGCTATGAATGGATGAAAGAGCCTTGCAGCAGCTGTGATGAAAAAGAAAAAGACTTCGGCGGCTGCCGTTGTCAGGCTTATTTATTAAGCGGCGACATGTACGCTGCCGACCCGGTATGCAGCAAATCGCCAAACCACCACGTAATCCAGGAAGCGATAGACTCATCCAAGGCAAGCGCCTTAGCCGCCAACGAAAAACCGCTGATTTTCCGTAACAGCAAAAACTCGAGGCTGTTGTCTTAAACAAACATTTCTACAGCCCTTCCCAAGGCTTATACAAACCCTCAACATTTACCCCGAATAGTTCCAAAACCCGGCCAACAGTTTCATCAACCATGGCCGCCATTGAATCAGACTTACTGTAAAAAGCGGGCATGGGCGGAAAAATGATCCCGCCCATTTCAGTCACGCTCGCCATGTTTCTGATGTGCGCCAGATTTAACGGCGTTTCACGTGGCATGACCACCAAGCGTCGACGCTCTTTTAATACCACATCGGCCGACCGTGAAATTAGGTTATCACCAAAGCCATGCGCAACCGCCGACAGAGTTTTCATCGAACACGGAGCAATAATCATCCCTTCTGTTTTAAAGCCGCCGCTGGAAATACTGGCTGCAATGTCATCAATGCCGTGGGTTACGTCAGCCAGCGCGACCAATTCCGCCCGCTTCATATCCATTTCGTGCTTTAAATTCACCACGCCGGCAGAAGAAATAACAAGATGCGTTTCCCATTCCTCCTGCGCCTGTAAAACCTGCAACATTCTTACGCCGTAGACCGCGCCGGTTGCGCCGGTCATCGCTATGATCAATCGTTTTTTTGGATTCATTTTATATTTAGTATTTTCGATAAAGGCGACCAAAGGCCATCCTTACGATATTAAACAGCCAGTTTAGTCGCAAACGTGTCAGTTGCTGTCACCAGTGCATCGACCATTTCTTTGCCTTGAGCAATATGCCCGGCATTGGGTAATACGATATATTCGGCATTCGGCAACGCCTTATGCAGACCGTAACCTGCCTCCATCGGACAGACAAAGTCATTACGCCCATGGATAATAGTCGTTGGGATTTCAAGCAAACTGTCACAGTTATCCAGAATCTGGTTTTCCTCAATAAAATAATGATGCCTGGCATAATGCAGCTCCATGCATGCTTGCTTAACCATTTGCTCGGTTGCATGCCCGCCTTTCGGACTCGGCTGATAATCGTTGCCTAATGCTACTTGTCCACCCCAGGCCATCCATTCTTTTGCAACACGCCTTTTTGCCACCTCGTCTTCACCCCATAATGCATCACATACCCCCTGCATTAGGTTTCCTTGCCCTTGTTCCGGGATGCTTTCAACCAAACGCTGCCATTGCTCAGGATAAATCTTACTCGCGCCATCTTTGGCAAACCAGTCCAAATCTCGCTGCCGCGCCAGAAACACCGCACGAATAATCAAGCCTGTTACTCTGTCTTTATGTTGCTGGGCATACAACAAAGCCAGCGCCCCGCCCCACGAACCGCCAAACACTAGCCATTGCCCTATAGCCAGATGGTTACGGATACGCTCCATATCATCGATTAAATCCTGGGTGGTATTGTTGTCCAGCTCGCCAAAAGGCAACGACAAACCACAACCGCGCTGGTCAAACAAAATAATGCGATAAAGATCGGGATTGAAAAAGCGCCGGTGATCAGGCCTGGTGCCGGAACACGGCCCGCCATGCAGAAAAATAACAGGAATACCGTCAGGATTACCGCTTTGCTCTACATAAACCGTATGCTCGCTGCCGGTTTCGAGGAAAAAACTTTGGTAAGGTTTTATTTCGGGGTAAAGGATTTTCATGGCTTGTAGCGTCAATTTTGATTTGTTTCCCAGCAAGACAAAAAAATACCATTTTACCTTGAGCCCTTATCTTGCACCTCTTTTTTAATTCTTCAAGCATAAAAAAAGGGAGGGGTTTGAAACCCTCCCTTTATTGGATTCGTTTTTAAGCGTTTAGCTTAGAAACCGATACCGAGGTAACCACCAGCGGTAACTCCGTCTGTTCTAACCCCATCAGTACTACCTGTAGTTAGGTGATAACGAGCGTCAGCACCAATGAAGATGTCTTTCCATACTCTGTAGTCGGCACCTAAACCAAACTGCATACCTGGACTTAACACGGTAATAGCATTAGAAGGCGGACTGACAACATTAACTTCAAAACCAACAGGAATTAACCAAGGCCTGAAAGGTTTATCTTTCAAGAATTTTATTTTTGGAGAAGCCGCTAAAGTAAACTGACTGACCGTTGCATTTTGGGTATTAAGAGTAAGAGGGCCATTGGCGCCAACTTCTGCTGGTGATAGACCATTGGGCTTTCCGTTAGCATATTGTTTATAGTCGAACATCAACTCGCCCAACACTTGGGTATTTTCCATCGCACCCCACACATTATCAGTCAGGGCAAAATCAAAGCCAGCGCCCATATACCATGCGTCTTTATCCGCTATCGGACCCACTATCTGACCGTTTCTGTTGCCCCCACCTAAAAGGGCATTTTCTGTAGGATCCAGCGTACCGCCTCTTTGAGCATTAGCATGCCCATAACCACCGCGGAAAAACAGAGTATTATCGTGGTGTGGCTTTTCTTTTTTAGATTTTGCCATCCATTCATCCAACTCCTGGACTTTTTGAGCATCTGCGGGACGGGCTTGTGCCGCTCTCAAGTTGTTTATTTCAGCTTGCATGGCTTGCATTTGCGCTTCTAGTGCATCAATTTTATTGTCCGCACAGCATGGTTCAGCCTTTTTGCCAGCGGCAGCTTGTGGAGAAACCAAAGCACCAGCCAGTGTTAATGTCGCTGTAGCAATGCCCAGCGCCAGTTTAGTTTTGTTTATCATTTGTCCCCCTCATGAGGTTGTTATTTTACAAAAATTTGCTTTAATACAACAAAGCCGATCTTCCGGTTCGAATAGTAGCAGCTAAACCCATTCCGTACAAGTTTTGGTGTTATTTTTTTTATATCCATTAGTCCTTATTTATCAATAACTAACAATGCAACACTAATTATAAGTGTGAACTTATTCACAAAAACTACTCACTTAGTATTCTATTCTGCAGTTAAATTCCTTCATGCTCTCAGCAATTGCTCCTGCATTGCCCTACCTCCTGCATCCATGCAGTCGTTACAGATCTTTGTATTAAGTTATAATTGCCATGCGATAACTAGCAAATTCATTTTTCTGAACTTTTACACTCATGACCACAACCCCGGATATCACCATCATTGGCGGCGGCATTATCGGCTTGCTGACTGCCCGAGAATTTTTTAAGGCAGGCGCTACGGTTACTGTTATCGAAAAAAACTTGGCAGGCCAGGAATCATCCTGGGCGGGGGGCGGCATTTTGCTGCCACTTTATCCGTGGCGGCAAGCTGATGCGATTACCCGGCTGGCGCTACAAAGCCTGAAGCTATACCCCACTTTAGCCTCACAACTAAATACCGAGACCCATATAGATCCCGAATGGACTCCCTGCGGCTTACTGATTACTAAAAATCCTGATATTGCCGCAGCGGTGGACTGGTGCACCGCCAACAATATTTCATTTCAAGAGGCTGGCGCGGATTTTTTTAACGCTCTTGAAACAAAGCCTGATAACCCACTCTGGCTGCCAGAGATTGCCCAGGCACGCAATCCGCGTCTGGTTAAATCATTAAAACAAGACCTGATTAATAAAGGCGTTACTTTAATAGAGCACTGCGAATTAAAAGCCATTACCCTAGAAAACGACCGCATTACAGCGATCAACACCACATCCGGTCGGTTCGGTGTCAATCAGCTGATTATTTCTGCAGGCGCCTGGACTGGACAGTTGTTTCAGCAGCTTTTTTCGGCAACCGCTCCTGCGTCGTCTAAAGCGCCTTCTATTGGTGCTCTACCTCCCGCATCCATGCAGTCGCCTGCTATTGCCGGTGATGCTCCGAAAATATTCCCGGTCAAAGGTCAAATGCTGTTATTTGATGCCGAACCGGATACGCTTAAATTTATGGTACTGGATGGCGATCAGTACCTGATTCCGCGACGTGACGGTAAAATATTGGCAGGCAGCACGGTAGAACGGGATGATTTCAATAAGACAACTACGACAGAAGCCCGAAACCGGTTGAATGCTTTTGCATTAAACTTGATGCCGTCGCTTAAAAGCTTCCCCGTCATCAAGCACTGGGCGGGATTGAGGCCCGGCACTGAACACGGCGTGCCGTATATCGACAAACACCCAAAAATCAGCAATTTATTTATTAATGCCGGTCATTTTAGAAACGGTTTGGTGATGGGACCTGCATCGGCACAACTGATGGTCGATCTTGTTTTAAATCGCCCTACTGCGGTAGCGCCGGAACCGTACAAGCTAACCAGACCAACAAACATTTAATCCAGACACTTATCCATGAATCTTTATCCATTACTACGTCCGCTGTTATTTTCCCTAGATCCGGTAACCGCTCATGAAGTGACGCTTAAACTACTAAAT
>JAQTLI010000004.1 GCA_028714995.1 Methylobacter sp.
TGTAGAGGATAAGTTAGGGCAAGCAGTAGAGCCATCCCTTGTTTCGTTGAATGATCTGAAAAATGAGGAAGATGCTATTGATAGGTTGCTTCTGGATACGGGTTTTGATGCGGATGATGATCTAAGGGTTAATGTTGATGCTTTCTCAGGCTTTGGTGAAATTAAAGATGATTTTGCCGAGTCGAATATGATTCAGGAAGATGACGACGGGAAAACTGTGCAGGTTATAGTAGATTCAGTGGATTTCGATGACGATCTACTGGCAGGTTTATTTGTCAATACAGCTGAAACTCGGAGTGATCTAATTGATGATAAGGAGAAAATTCAGCAAGCGGGGTCAGAAGAAATAGCATTCCGGGATGTTTGGCAAGATGATTTTCTTTTACCTGATCTTGATATTGTTGCTGATAAGGAAGGTCCTGATACATGGATTGATTTAGGCATTGAAGAGGATAAGTTAGCTGGTGCATTTAACGAACCCGATTTGTTTTCTGATGATGGCGCACTGGAGGATGAATTAGAAAAAATAGGACTGACCTCGGTCAGTAACGAGATGCCTGCCGAAATTAAACCAAAACCATCATCAGATAATAATGCATCTGTTATAGAAGATGCTAAAAATGCAGTATTGAGTCAAATTGATGCTGAACCGGAAAAAATTGACGAACAATATAAAGAACAAATAAAGGACGCTGAAAATAAAGCTAAAAAAGCAACGGTTTTGAGTTATGTTTCCTTGGGATTTTTCATTGTTACTTTTATTGCAGCAGTTGCACTGGCCGTGATGGCTTATGGTGCAAAAACTGAAATTCTAAAATTAATTGAATTGGTTTCAGCGCTTGAGCAGGGTGCGGGTGAGGGGGCTTTAAAAAATCCTGACGAGGACAATAATGTATCTGTTGAACAGTTAAACGAGCAGTCACAGGCTTTATCTGACTTGGGCGAAAATAATCCTCCAGAAGTTATAGATGAACCAGTTGCCGAAGCTGCCAAAGCTGAAGCGGTATCCAAACCGGAAAACCTGAAACCGAAAGCTGAAGTGGCTAAAGTGAAAGCCGTGTCTGATGCGGGAACTGCAAAACCAAAAATTGAAGTAGCTAAAACCAAAGCAGTATCCAAACCGGAAAACTTGAAACCGAAAGCTGAAGTGGCTAAAGTGGAAGTCGTGTCTGATGCGGGGACTGCAAAACCAAAAATTGGACAGACTAAAACCAAAGCTACGTCCAAACAAGAAAATCTAAAACCCAAAGCTGATACGGTCAAATCTGCAGTCGTGTTAGAAGCTTCTGTAGACAAAGCAGTGGCAGCGAACAAAACAGCAGTTGCTAGAAAAACCATCACCAAAATAGAAACAGCAAAAAAGGAACCCGCAAAACCAACAACTAAAGCAGTGGCTCCTTCAATCTGGACGGTGCAGCTGGCGGCCTATAAACAGGAATGGTATGCAAAAAGTCAGGCGGCCGGATTCAAGCAAAAAGGCGTCCCAGTTGAAGTAGTCCACGGCGATGTTAATAATACGGCATGGTATCGACTGAGAGTCGGGGGATTTAAAAATAAAGGGGAAGCGGCTTCTTATGCTGCAAGAATTAAAAAAACGCTAAATTTGAGTTCGATTTCGATAACCGATAATTAGAGCCAAATTTAATATTATGTAGGTGTTATGAGAAAACAAAAGCTTGTTGTAGCGGTATCATCCAGAGCATTATTTAATCTGGATGAGTCGCATGCGATATTTGAAACGCAAGGCAAGGAAGCTTTCTGTCAATATCAGATAGAACATGAGGATGAAATTCTGGCGCCGGGTTACGGTTTTGCTTTAGTTCAAAAGCTGCTGGCTATTAACGATAGTTGCCCCGATGACCCGCTGGTTGAAATCATTCTTTTATCACAAAATAGTGCGGATACGGGCTTGCGGATTTTTAACTCTATTGCCCATCACCAGTTAAATATTATTCGTGCAGCATTTACTAGTGGTGCATCGCCTTACAGTTATATTTCAGCGTTCGGTGCGCATTTGTTTTTATCGGCTAATGCTGATGATGTCGCCAAGGCCCTGGATGCCGGTTTTGCAGCGGCAACGATTCTTTGTGGCCCCTCTATGACACATCATTCTGATCAGCTGCGTATTGCTTTTGATGGCGATTCGGTGTTGTTTTCGGATGAATCGGAACGGATTTATCAACAGCGTGGATTGGAGGTATTTACGGAAAATGAACGCAATGAAGCCAAGAAACCATTGCCGGGCGGGCCTTTTAAGGATTTCCTGAGCGCCTTGCATCATATTCAGACGCAGTTTGATTCTCAATCATCACCAATTAGGACTGCGCTAGTGACGGCTCGCTCTGCGCCTGCTCATGAGCGGGTAGTCAGGACATTAAGAGCCTGGGGTATTCGTATTGATGAAGCGCTTTTTTTAGGCGGGATGCCGAAAGGCGATTTTCTTAAGGCATTTGGGGCGGATATTTTCTTTGATGACCAAAAAGGTCATTGTGAGTCTGCTGCCAAACACGTCACTGCCGCGCATGTGCCGCACGGCATTGCTAATCAGAAAAAGTGAGCTATCTAAAAACATATTGCTTGGAAGCAGCTCCGGCCTGTTCTTTAACTAGTTTTGGAACGAGATAGCCAGGGAGGGTGGCCTGAACTTGCTTGATAAGCGCTAAAGCTTCCGGTTCGGAAACTTCAAAATGCCCAGTCCCCGTCGCCTTGTCTAATAAATGCAGATAGTAAGGAATGATGCCGTGGCTGAACAGTTGTTCGCTCAATTCACATAAGATTTCTGCATTATCATTGATGCCCTTTAGCAGCACCGATTGGTTGAATAATGTTATGCCGTTTTTTTTCAGAGCCTTGCAGGCGTTAATGACGCGTTTATTGATTTCATTGGCATGATTACAGTGGACGACAAGTACAATTTGTTTAGGGCTTGGACTGAGTATGCTGATTAATTCCTCGGTTATACGGGCAGGCAGGACGATAGGCAAGCGGCTGTGTATCCGGATGCGTTTTAAATGCTTAATGTTGTTCAATCGCTCAATGAGGCTGCTTAATCTTGAGTCATTTAGCAGCAACGGGTCGCCGCCGCTTAAAATAACTTCCGAGATGCTTGCGTCTTCCTCAATGTATTGGACGGCGGCATTTTCTTTTTGTTTGCCCAGTTGCAGGTCGGCATAGGGGAAGTTCCGGCGGAAACAATATCGACAGTTAATGGCGCAACTGCCGGTATTGATAAGTAAAACCCGGCCATGGTATTTGTGTAAAACACTGGACTGAGTCGCGGCGGGAAGGTCTCCGACAGGATCGTTGCTAAAACCCGGGTAAACGGCCATTTCCGTTTCAACAGGCAATACCTGGAGTAATAAAGGGTCATGCGGATTGCCTTTTTCCATGCAGGCAGCAAAGCTTAAGGGTACGCGCAAGGGGAAGGCTTGGGCTGCCGTTGCTGAAACCGGTAAGGCAGCAGGCGATAGTTGCAGGTAATGGCATAAGTCTTCGACGGTATTAAAGGCTTCGGCAAGCTGTAGTTGCCAGTTTTTAGCAAAGTGCTGGGCTTCGGATTGTTGTTCTGGCATGAAATGGGTTATTTAAAGTTTCTATCGATTCTGGCCTCTATTATAATGGTTAGGATTTATATTGTTTGTCATCTTTGAGGATAAAATGGCCAGTTATAGTACTAATGAGTTTAAAGCCGGGTTAAAAGTTATGTTGGATAACGATCCCTGCGCAATTATTGAAAATGAATTCGTAAAGCCCGGGAAAGGACAAGCTTTTAACCGGGTTAAAATCAGGAATCTGAAAACTGGCCGGGTGATTGAAAGAACCTTTAAGTCTGGCGAGTCTCTTGAAGGCGCTGATGTTGTCGATGTCGATATGCAATATCTTTATAGCGACGGTCAATTCAGGCATTTTATGGTGCCGGACACTTTTGAACAGTATCAGTGCGATGAAAAAGTCGTTGGTGATGCGGGTAAATGGCTTAAAGACCAGGATTCTTGCACGGTAACTTTGTGGAATGATTCGCCTCTTGCTATTTCTCCAGCCAATTTTGTTGAACTGGCAATTATTGAAACTGATCCCGGCGTGCGTGGTGATACGTCTGGCGGCGGTGGCAAACCGGCTACTCTAGAGACAGGTGCGGTGGTTAGAGTGCCTTTGTTTGTGCAGCAGGGCGAAGTGATTAAAGTTGATACCCGTACCGGCGAATATGTTTCCCGCGTAAAAGAATAGTGCACTGGCAGCCCTCCTGCCCTATAGAGCATTTGCGTTTAAGGGCGCAAATGCTCGCTGATATACGCCGGTTTTTTGCCGAAAGATCTGTGCTTGAGGTGGAAACGCCCCTGCTGAGTCATGGTATAGGAACAGATCCGCAGTTAGAGTTCTTTACGACTGAATACAGGTTGCCGCCACTGCAACAAACATTGTTTCTGCAAACATCACCTGAATTTGCGATGAAACGACTGCTTGCCGCCGGAAGTGGTTCCATCTACCAGATATGCAAAGCCTTTAGGAATGGCGAGTCAGGGCGTTTTCATAATCCTGAGTTTACGATGCTTGAATGGTATCGTGTTGGCTTTAAATTGCCTCAATTGATGGATGAAGTCGCCGATCTGATAGGGGGGGTGTTTAACGGTCACCGATCGTTACAAACAACGCAAAGATTCAGTTATCAGGAGATATTTCTTTCGTTTACCGGTTTAGATCCATTGGCGTTTTCATATCAGGACTATTGCGCCTTTGCCTTGGATAACCAGTTGCCTGAGGCAGTGGATATTTGCGGGCACGATCATGCGATATGGCTGGATTTTATATTCAGCCATAAAGTTCAGCCGCATCTGGGCGAAAATACCTTGTGCATGGTTTACGGTTACCCCGCCTGTCAGTCTTCATTGGCAAGAATCAATGAGCACAATTCCTTGGTCACTGATCGAGTTGAGCTGTTTATCAATGGCATCGAATTGGGTAATGGCTTTTATGAGCTGGCCGATGCACAAGAGCAGGTTAGGCGCTTTGATGAAGAACTGTCTATCAGAGAGCAAAGAAAACTGCCAGTTACTGTTAAGGATAGGCATCTTATTGCGGCTCTGGAATCGGGGTTGCCAGAATGTTCAGGGATAGCAATAGGTCTGGATCGTTTATTGATGCTGTTGTCGGATAGCCCAGCTATTGATGATGTGCTCGGTTTTCCTATCGATAGGGCTTAACTCGTTGCCTACAGGGATGTAGGTAAGGGGCGTGAGCACGACTGCATGGAGGCAGGAGGTAGAGCAATGCAGGAGCTATTGCCGAGGAGCGGAAGCTTTTAAAGCATTTACTGTGCTATAATCCTGCGGTTTTTCAATATTAAACAACGACGGGTTTTTGTTCCTGCAAAACCGCATACATCACATTCGTGTGAATAATGTTTTATTTTTAGACTCTTACATGAAATTAAATACTTTTTCTCGCTTTTTATTGCTATGTCTGTTTTTTTCACAGGCAGTTAAAGGTGATGAAGAATTCGTTGTTGAAGATATTCAGGTCAGAGGCCTGCAGCGTATCTCAGTAGGTACCGTTTATAACTACCTTCCTGTTAATGTAGGTGAAAGCTTTTCTTTAGATAATGTCGCTCCGGCAATCAAGGCATTGTTCAAGACCGGTTTTTTTAAGGATGTTTCTTTGGAAAGGGAGGGTTCAACGCTGATTGTTAATGTGGTGGAGCGGCCATCAATAGCAAAAATCATTTTTGAAGGCAATAAAGATCTAAGTAAAGATGATTTGACCAAAGCATTAAAAAAAATTGGTTTAGCCGAAGGCAAGGTATTTGACCGGCAGGTGCTGGATAAGGTTGAGCAGGAATTAAGTCGCCAATATTTCAGTCACGGTAAATATGGCTTAAAGATTACTACAGAAGTATCTAATCTTACCCGGAATAGGGTCGGGATTCGTATCAAAATTTCTGAAGGCAGAGTCGCAAAGATTAAGCAGATTAATATTGTTGGCAATACGGTTTTTGATGAAAAAACGCTGCTGAGTAAACTCGAATTAAACACGTCCAATTTGCTGTCTTTTTACACGAAAGACGACCAGTATTCCAAGCAAAAGTTATCTGCGGATTTAGAAACCTTGCGCTCCTATTACTTGGATCGTGGCTATATCAATTTTTCAATTGAGTCTACGCAGGTAGCGATCACCCCTGATAAAAAAGACATTTATGTCACCATCAACGTAAAAGAAGGTGATGTTTATACGCTTGACAAAGTGAAGCTGGCGGGAAACTTAATTGTCCCGCCAGAAGAACTTATCAAACTGATGAAAGTCGGGCCGGGAGAGATTTTTTCCAGAAAAAACGCCACTGAAACCTCAAAAGCAATTTCTGATCGCTTGGGTGATGATGGCTACGCTTTTGCAAACGTCAACATGGTGCCGGAAATCAACGAAGCCAAAAAAACAGTTGATATGACTTTCTTTGTTGACCCTGCTAAACGCGTCTATGTAAGACGCATTAATTTCAAGGGCAATAGCAAGACTCGCGATGAAGTACTACGCCGTGAAATGCGACAAATGGAGTCCAGCTGGGCTTCAAGTTCAAAAATTGAACGATCAAAAACACGACTTGAACGCTTGGGATATTTCGAAGAGGTAAATGTCGAAACGCCACCTGTAGTCGGTAGTGCTGATCAGATTGATGTTAATTATTCGGTAGTTGAAAAGCCATCAGGCAATTTAATGGCAGGTATAGGTTTTTCTCAAGTTCAAGGGATTATACTAAATGCCAATATTGCCCAGGACAATGTCTTTGGGTCAGGTAAGCGGGTAAATATCGCTTTCAACAACAGTAGTTATATGACCAGTTACCAATTTGGTTTTAATAATCCGTATTTTACTGTGGATGGTGTGAGTCAGGGCTATAACTTGGGCTATACCAAACGAAATGCCGGGCAAATAAACATTGCCAACTATACAACCAATGTTGCAAATGCGGGTGTCAACTTTGGCATTCCCTTGAATGAATTCGATAACTTGCGCTTTGACCTTGATGTAAGGCATACCGATTTAAGTACCACTGATTTTTCATCCACACAAATTAGAGATTTTATTAATAAGGAAGGCAATACGTTTCTGACGCTGTCGCCGGCAATAGGCTGGACTCACGATACGCTTAATCGCGCCATATTTCCTAATAAGGGCGGGCAGCAACGTTTGTCTGCCTTGGCGACAGTTCCCGGCAGTGACCTGGAATATTTTAAAGTTGCCTATAAACATCAGATTTATTTGCCCTTGGCCAAGGATTTTACCTTTAGACTACACGGCGAAGTGGCTTACGGGAACGGCTATGGAAAGACAGATAGCTTGCCTTTCTTTGAAAATTATTTTGGTGGCGGTACCGGTTCTGTACGCGGCTTTAAGAATAATACCCTTGGGCCAAAAGATTCCAATGGTTTTTCGTTTGGTGGCTCGACTAAAATTATTGGCAATGCAGAGTTGTTTTTTCCTGTCCCTTTTATGCCGGAGACAAAATCAGTCAGGTTGGGGACTTTCTTTGATGCCGGAAGAATTGATAATAATTTTGGCTTAAACAATTTGAAATATTCTGCGGGGATTTCAGGGGAGTGGATGTCGCCCTTTGGAGCCTTATCTGTGAGTGCTGCATTACCATTAAATGCTACTACTACAGCTCCAGATGGCACTATAGGCGATACAAAACAGATATTTCAATTCAACTTTGGCCAAAACTTCTAGAAGAAGTTCTTTTTGTTTAATGAGCTTATCCCCTATAATTTAATAAATTCACGTATTTTTATCCACTAATTAATTTCACTACAACCAGAGATCTGTATAACAATGAAAACGAAAATTGCTTTATTTTTAGGACTATTGCTTACTGCTAACGTGAGCTTTGCTGATTTAAAAATTGGCTTTGTAAACATACCGGCCGTTCTTGAAAAAGCGCCCCAAGCAGAAAAAGCTAAAAAGCGCCTGGAACAAGAATTTTCACCTCGTGATAAGCAACTGGTTGCCCAACAAAAAGAAATCCAAAGCATAGAAGAGAAAATGACCAGAGACGCTTCTGTGATGAGTGAGAAAGAGCGCAATAATTTGGAAAAAGATGTTTTAAATAAAAAAAGGGATGCAAAAAGAGCGCAACAGGAGTTTAGCGAAGATTTTAACGTTCGCCGTAATGAAGAATTGGGTAAATTGCAACGTCGGATTGTTGAAGCCATTCGGGCGATAGCTAAGGATCAAAATTATGATTTATTACTAACTGATGGCGTTATTTATGCCAATGAACAGATTGATATAACTAAACAAGTACAAGAAAAGTTGTCAACCATGCCTGAATAAATAACTAATTTTTTAGTTAAGAGCACATACACCAACTTTTTTAGTTAAAGCACTCTATAAAATAAGCCATGTCTGTTAAGTTAGATATTTTACAAATACAAGAATTTTTACCTCATCGTTATCCTTTTTTATTGGTTGATAAGGTCATTGAGTGCGAACCTGGGGTTAGATTACTGGGAGTAAAAAACGTTACTTATAACGAGCCGTTTTTTCAAGGACATTTTCCACAAAAACCCATTATGCCGGGTGTGCTGATTTTGGAAGCTTTAGCTCAAGCTACCGGCTTGTTAGCATCAGAAACAGCCGGAGATGAATTAGCAGGGATGATTTATTACTTGGTAGGAATTGATAAAGCAAAATTTAAAAGACCCGTTCTGCCCGGCGATCAATTGATGCTGGAAGCACGATTTCTTAAAAGTAAGCGTAATATCTGGGCATTTGAATGCCGTGCAGAAGTTGATGGTGAGTTTGTCGCGAGTGCCGAAATCAGATGTGCGGCGGTGGTAAATTAATTTGATCGATCCAACAGCGATAGTTGATAGTAAGGCAGAGCTGGCTGATGACGTGTCGGTTGGCCCTTTCTCTGTCATAGGGGCCGACGTAAAAATCGGTGCCGGTACGGTGATAGGTTCTCATGTTGTTATTAAAGGGCCAACTAACATAGGCTCACACAATCGCATCTATCAATTCACTTCCATCGGCGAAGATCCCCAAGACAAAAAGTATGCGGCTGAGATAACCCGGCTGGAAATTGGCGATAGAAACACGATACGCGAGTATACCTCTATGCATAGAGGAACCAAGCAGGATCGTAGTCTTACCAAGATAGGCAGTGATAACCTGTTTATGGCTTACACCCATGTCGCCCATGATTGTGTTATTGGCGATCATGTCATTATGGCAAATGGTGCGTCATTAGCAGGCCATGTACATTTACATAGTCATGCTATTTTGGGCGGATTCACCTTGGTGCATCAGTTTACCCAAATAGGGCAATATAGCTTTGCTGCCATGGGTAGCGCGATTACTCAGGATATTCCTCCTTTTGTGATGGTTGGCGGCAAGCCTACCAGGCCGCATGGCATAAATTCAGTCGGTATGGAACGTAACGGCATCTCTCCTGAAGACATTAGATTAATTAGAAAGGCGTATAAGATCATCTATAAGATGAATTTACGTCTGGAAGACGCCATTGATCAAATGGAAGACCTGGCTGGTGAAAGTAAAGAGTTGTCTGATATGGTTAGCTTTTTGCGCAATGTAAGTCGAGGGATACTGAGATAAACGCTCGCAACTGCTCCATGCAGGCGTGTCTTGACGCAATCAAACTTGCGCTTAAGCTGTTTCAGGAGTGAAAGCAGTTATGGATGATGAATTTTCAACAAAATTCTCTCAGGGTATTGTGGTTGCCGGAGTTGACGAAGCAGGCCGCGGCCCGCTTGCAGGCCCGGTCTTCGCGGCAGCAGTTATCCTGGATCCCATGCGGCCAATAGCCGGATTGGCCGACTCCAAAATCCTTAGCGAAGGCAAACGGGATAGTCTTTATATCATTATCAAGGAAGCAGTCTTAAGCTGGTCAATTGCTCAAGCCAGCGTTGAGGAGATCGATGAACTCAATATTCTTCAGGCAACGTTATTGGCAATGCAAAGAGCGGTAAAGGGCTTGCATATCCAGCCAGATGAGGTTTTAGTGGATGGTAACCGTCTCCCCGATTTGTCCATGCCTGCTCAGGCTATTGTCAAAGGCGACAGCAAAGTTCAGGCGATCAGCGCGGCCTCAATATTAGCGAAAGTCGAGCGGGACAAGCTCATGGTTGAATATCAACAACACTATCCTGACTTTTCGTTTCATTTGCATAAAGGCTATGGCACCAAGCAGCATCTGGCCGAGATCGAACAGTTCGGTTTTTTAGACGTACACAGAAGAACGTTTAACCCGGTAAAAACCATGCTCATGCAGCAGGGTAAACTTAGCCTGCATTAATATAGTTAAGAGGCGTGAGCTGAAGCGTTAAGTCAGTTCAAGCGGCCCTTCATTCATTAGTGCGATTTGCTCACGCAGCTCAATAATCCTGTCCTGCCAATAACGCGGCGTATCAAACCACGGGAATGCCATAGGAAACGCAGGATCATCCCACCGACGTGCAATCCAGGCGGAATAATGGATCAGACGCAAGGTGCGCAGGGCTTCTATAAGATGCAGCTCCCGGGTATCGAAATCATAAAAAGTCCTGTAACCAGCCAGAACATGGTTCAATTGCAGTGTCATTTCGGCACGATCCCCAGAGAGCAACATCCACAAATCCTGTATTGCAGGTCCCATCCGGCTGTCATCGAAATCAACAAAATGCGGGCCATCATCGGTCCATAAAATATTGCCGGGATAACAGTCGCCATGCAGGCGCAAGGTTTTCACCTTGCCGGCACGTTCAAAGCAACGCCTTACGCTATCCAGCGCATGGTCAGTCACACTGCGGTAAGCATCGACAAGATCGGCGGGAATGAAATTATTCGCCAGCAGATAAGCTCTCGGTTCATCACCAAAACTGGCGATATCAAGAGTCGGGCGATCCTTAAAAGGCTTTAGGGCACCGATGGCATGAATACGACCGATAAACCGCCCCATCCATTCCAGCTTTTCGCGGCCTTCAAGCTCAGGTACGCGGCCGCCTTGTCTTGGAAACACGGAAAAGCGGAAACCATCTGCGTGGATTAATGTCTGATTATCCCCAAATGGCATTGCCGGTACGACAGGGATTTCAGACTCAAACAATTCCTGAACGAAGGCATGCTCTTCAAGAATTGCGGCAGTTGTCCAGCGCTCGGGCCTGTAGAACTTGGTTACTATAAAGGACGCGTCCGTCATGCCGACCTGATAGACGCGGTTTTCATAACTATTGAGCGCAAGCAACCGGCCATCGCTATGCAGGCCGATACTATCAAGCGCGTTCAAGATGATGTCGGGAGTCAGCGCTGAAAAAGGTGTTTGATTAGTATGCATGACACATTGTAACGCTGAATGTGGATTCGGCTAACGTTATGTGGTCATCCTGTTATTTCTTCAATATACATTTGATGATTACATACAGTAAAAAATACGCCAGTACCAGCGGTTGGGGATTTGCTTGCCGGGAATATAAAGCTGGTAATGCATGGCGTTATTTCTTAATATTTTTATAGCCTTCTTCGCTTTCACGGATGACTTTTTGGCCTTCTTCCACCATGCGGTTACCTTCGTCGATTTTGGATTTTCCTTCCCGAACCAGATTTTGACCGCGTTCCACCATTTGTACGCCTTGTTCCCAACGACTACCCAGTTTCGCCATACCTTCGCTTTCACGTAACATTTGCTCGCCAGAAAGAATTGGTGTGGGTTCGGTGACAGGCGGTGTTTGATCTGCGGCGCAACCGATGAGTAGCACAGGTAAGCAAGCAATATGTAGAATACGTTGAATGCTGAAATATTTTGGCATAAATATGTTTCCTGATAAATTTGTAAAAAGATGATTAATGTTGCAAACGTCGAGTAGAGTTGCAGAGCGCCTTATATTTTTCATGTACTGGGGGTTATGTCAAGCAGATCTAAGGGCAGTGACATTAAAGCTAGAGATTATAACGGGTGTCTGACTTTGAGAAGTCGAAAGTTCGTGAGCCTTGAAATGCAGGGCGACATGGCTCATTCAAGCACTTTGTTTTTAATTCGGGTTCCCATTAGGTAGTCGAACCCAGGCCAGGTAACGCACCAGTTCGCGGCATTGGTGCCGAGACGATGATCGCAATGCCAGCGCAGATGCCGTTTAGCCCAAGCAGGATCAAGGTGCGCCTTGCGGTGCTTGTAGTAATAAAGCATCAGCGACGCATATATCGCGCCGGTAAATAGGGAAAATAGTAAAAACAGCAGCACATGCAGCAGCACAATGCCCGCCAACACCGTCAATTCCTTGGTTTGGGCGTTCCATGTTGTTAAACACAGGGATTGATAACCCTGATCGAACATGTTGTTTTGGGCGCAGACAGCATGGTGTTCATGCCAATGATAAGCCCAGAAACTATGGCGGTTTTGCCCCAGCCCGTGAAGTATGTATTTATGCATCAGCCATTCACCTGCATTGGCATATAACAAGCCTAACAGGAATTGAATGGCCGGGATTGGCATGAGTTGATCAGCTTAATCATTCAGCCAATTCCGGGGCTTCAGGTATTCGTCATAGAGCACCGCTTCAGGACTGCCGGTTTCAGGCTGCCAGTTGTATTTCCAGTGGGCCACAGGCGGCATGGACATTAAGATGGATTCGGTTCTGCCTCCGGATTGCAGGCCAAACAGGGTGCCACGGTCATAGATCAGATTAAATTCAACATAACGGCCTCTACGGTAAAGCTGGAATTCACGTTCCCTGTCGCCGTAAGGCGTGTCCTTGCGTTTTTGCACGATAGGCAGATAGGCATCAATATAGTGATTGCCTACGCTTTGCATGAAAGCAAAGGACCTCTCAAATCCCCCTTCATACAAATCATCAAAGAACAGCCCACCTGCGCCACGGGTTTCATTCCGGTGTTTGAGGAAGAAATATTCATCACACCATTTTTTGTAAGTCGGGTAGATGTCATCACCGAAAGGCTGGCATGCAGCGCGGGCGGTTTGGTGCCAGTGTATGATGTCTTCCTTAAAGGGGTAAAACGGTGTTAAATCAAAGCCGCCGCCGAACCACCAGATAGTCGGTTCACCCGGTTTTTCCGCGATTAAAAACCGCACATTGGCGTGAGAAGTCGGCACATATGGATTTCTGGGGTGGATGACCAGCGACACTCCCATCGCCTGAAATTGCCGGTCTGCCAGTTCCGGCCGCTTTGCGGTTGCAGAAGGTGGCAAGTTAAAGCCGGATACATGAGAAAAGTTGACGCCGCCCTGTTCGATAACCTGGCCATTGGCCAGTACCCGTGTTCTGCCGCCGCCACCCTCAGCCCTGTCCCAAAGGTCTTCAATAAACCTGGCGTCAGGTTCTACGCCTTCCAGCGCTGCGCAGATTTGGTCTTGCAAGTTAAGCAGATAGTTTTTTACTTTGGCAATATCGTCAGTATTCATGTGTGGGTTGATGTGTTTTAAATTAAATATACGGGAAATCTATCAGCTTTTAGGAGTGATCAGCAAATGAAATCCAGCGAGAAGGCATTTTCGAATAAGTTGTTTAGATAAAATGGAGCTTTAGGTGTTTATTTTTATGGGATAATTAAATCAATTTTTTCGCATTGGAAGTGACAAACATGACTTATCCAACCATTGAATCTTTTGTCGGCAATACGCCCTTAGTCAGACTACAACGGTTACCGGGCAATACCAGTAATACGATTCTGGTCAAGCTGGAAGGCAATAATCCGGCCGGCTCAGTAAAAGACCGCCCTGCACTCAGCATGATTAAGCATGCAGAAGCCAGAGGGGAGATTAAACCCGGCGACCGTTTGATTGAAGCGACCAGCGGCAATACCGGCATTGCCCTGGCCATGGTGGCGGCTATCAAAGGTTATAAAATGACTCTGATTATGCCGGATAACATGAGTGAAGAGCGCAGGGCATCGATGAAAGCCTATGGCGCTGAAATTATTCTGACACCCGCCGCAGGCAGTATGGAAGCCGCGATTGATTTGGCGAGGGAAATGGAAGCGGCAGGCAAGGGGCTTGTTCTGGATCAGTTTTCCAATCCGGACAATTCGCGTGCGCATTATGAAGGTACCGGGCCTGAAATATGGCGCGATACACATGGGGAAATTACTCATTTTGTCAGTTCCATGGGGACTACCGGCACGATTATGGGCACTTCAAAATATCTGAAGGAACAGAATGCCAATATTCAGGTTATCGGTGTGCAGCCGGAAGGGGAGTCAAAAATCCCCGGTATCAGGCGCTGGCCCAAGGAATACTTGCCCAAGATTTATCATGCTGAGCAGGTTGACCGAATCATTGATGTGGATCAGCAGTCAGCAGAACAAACTACTCGCGCTTTAGCGGCAGAAGAGGGCATTTTTGCCGGTATCTCATCCGGCGGGGCTGTTTATGCGGCTTTAAAATTGTCGGAAGAAGTTGAAAATGCGGTGATTGTGGCTATCGTTTGCGATCGCGGTGACCGGTATTTATCGACGGGTGTTTTCCCTGGCTAATGAAAGCCGCTCGTCCTGAGCCCTTCGACTACGCTCAGGAGAGCCTTGTCGAAGGATTTGTAAGGCCGACCAGCTGGTCGTCTTTGGTAATGATCAGGTTTACCCTGATTGTTACTCTCACTTTAATAACCCCCGTTGCAAATGCTCTGGATGCTTTGTCGCTTAATGTCGAAACCATAAGCGCTAATGGCTGGCAATTGCAGGGCATCAATATCGCCCTGACTGATCTGGCGCAAAACCAGCAAAAGCTGGCATTAACTATCAATAAGCTAAGTCTGCCGGAGCCTTTCAATGATCTGACGCTGGTCAATATCCGTTGCACTTCTTTTACCTGGCAAAACAAGGAACTGCTGTGCAAACAGGGGCGAGCACAGATTCATTCAAAACGATGGCAGTCGCCGACCGCCAACTTTTCCTTTCATGTCACGGAAAAGCGCAGTTCGTTCAAGTTAACGGATTTGCGCTTGGCTGGCGGAACAGTCGCCATTGATGGTGAAGAGCGGGGTGAGCAGTGGCGGGTGCGGATCAATGCCAGGGCCGTGGATGGCCGGTCAATTCAAAAGCTGTTGCAGAATAAAACATTCGAGCTGAAACGCGGTAAACTCAACCTTAAGTTGGATGCGTCCGGCAGCCATGCGCTAGTAAAGAATTTTACGTTGACAACCCGGTTTAATGGCCTGACCGGCCAGACCAAGAACGGGCGGTTGGCTACGGAGGCACTAAATCTGGAGTCGGCTCTCAATGCCAAAAACAATAACGGTTTGTGGCAATGGCAAAGCCATTCAATGTTCACGGGTGGTGCGCTGTATGTCGAGCCGCTTTATCTGGAAGCGGGCGGGCAAAGTATAGGTTTGGATGCCCAGGGTGATTGGGACGAATTAAACAAACGGGTCGAGATCAAGTCTGCAAGTTACAGGCATTCAAAAGTCGGGGAATTAAGCGTTAGCGGAAGCGTTCAATATGGCGCAAGCATTCACTATAAGGATGGCGTAAAGATTGAAACGGCCAAGCTCTCATTGAACAGTAATAATCTGGAGGGCCTGTCTCCCATTTATCTGAAACCGTTTTTTGAACAGACAGCATTGGAAGGCATATCACTCACGGGCAATTTAAAAGCTGATTTTTCTATTAATGAGCAAGCATTAACTGCTTTCACCGCAACATTTAACAACCTTGGCATTAAGGACGAAGCAGGGCGCATCGCCGTTCAGGGTGGCGTCGGCACTGTTAACTGGTCTGATAACGTTTTTTTTGATAAGCCGTCGAATGTCGCCTGGCAGCAATTGCAGTTAAGAGCTTTGCCTGTAGGGCCGTCCAGGCTTTTATTTGTGAGCGGTGCAAACAGTGTCAGACTGCTTGAAAAGGCCCAGCTGCCTTTTTTAGGCGGTGCCATCACGATCAACCAATTTAACTGGCAGGCAAAAAAACGGGGAGAACCTGAGGTTTACTTTAAAGGCAGCATAAGTGACGTATCGCTAGAACAATTGTCCCAGGCTTTAAACTGGACGCCATTATCAGGGACTATCAGCGGTTATATTCCCCGAGTCGAGTACAGTAATAAAACCCTGAGTCTGGGTGGGGAACTGATCGTCAAGGTTTTTGACGGTGAAGTTAAGGTCAGTAATCTTGCTTCGTCGGGATTATTTACGGATTTCCCTAAGTTTCACAGTGATATTGAAATTGAAAACCTGGATCTGGATCAGTTAACTCGTAAGTTTGAATTTGGCGGCATTACCGGCAGGTTATCGGGATATGTCAGGCAGCTGTATATGGAAAACTGGCATCCGGTCACTTTTTTCGCCTGGCTGGGTACGCCGGAAACGGATGATTCCCGGCACAGGATTAGCCAAAAAGCGGTAAAAAACATTGCCAGCATTGGTGGCGGAGGCACCACAGATATTCTGTCCAGAAGTTTTTTAAGTTTTTTTGAAACCTTCGGCTATGACAAGCTCGGTCTGGGTTGTTACCTGCATGATGGTGTGTGTCAGTTGATGGGCGTGGAAGCTAGAGAATCGGGTTATGCCATTGTTACCGGCGGCGGCCTGCCGCGGATTGATGTGATCGGCTATAACCCTCGTGTTGACTGGAATGTGTTGATGGAGCGATTGCAGCGTATTACAACCTCGGATGAAGTGATTGTTGAGTAACTGATGTTTTGTAACTCGGCGTAATTGGGGGCAAGTAAAAAAGACAGTTGCCCTACTAACACCTCTCGCCCCCATATAAATCGGTAGCCTTCAAATATCAGCTATCCACATTATTTTGTCGCTGATGCTATCGTGTAGAATAGGCGGCTAAAAAGCGCGACATGTAGGATGTGCTTCGTACTTCAACACAACTTATGTTTAGATAATAACTTGTTCGACCGAGAAATAAAGATATGACTCTGCAGCTTCAAAATTTAGACGAAAAGAAAAAGGAGCTAGAAGCATGCGACACTTTGGAGTTTACCAACGTCGGTAATAGTTTTAAAGAATTCATATGTGAAATTAAAGTCAATCGTTTTCGTCACATAACAGGACTAACTCTTACTTTTGAACATCCAGTAACAATAATCTCTGGAACCAACAAAATAGGAAAAACAAGTATATTGCTTCTTTTAGCTTGTAGTTTTGAGCGTTTCTTGAAACTGGATTCAACTTCGCCTTCTCCTGATTTGCGCGAACATTCTTGGAAGGATGTGCTTCAATTCACTTCACACGAAAACGTTGATAACGATTATTCGTACGAATTGAAATGGCGTTTAGCGAAACAGGAGCGATCAGGAGAAGCCAAGCGTTTATCATCGAGTAAGTCTTGGAGTGGATTGGGTAAGAAAAGTTCTGATCAATCACGAATAAATGCAAAAATTAGAGATCGGGAGGTTCGTCTTATCGATCTCGAAAGGATTTTGCCTAGTCGTAGTTTTTCAAATGCTCTTTATAGAAAGGCAAATGCTGCAAACAGGGTTCGTTTGAACGAGGAAGTCGAACAGGCTTTTTCTTATGTGTTTGATATGGAACAGATCGAACTTTTTGAAGCTGGTGTCCACATCAATAAATCCTGCTTTTTAATATCCCGGCCAGAGGAGTCATATTCCTCATTTAATGCTGCCTCCGGTGAAGAGGCTGTTATATATCTATTGAAGGATATTATTGAAAGCCCGAAAAACTCATTGATTTTAATCGACGAGATTGAAGCTGGGTTTCACCCATCTGTTCAACGAAAGCTGGCTGATATAGTTCAATACATTTCATGGCGCGACAAAAAACAATTTGTGATCACAACTCACTCACCAACATTAATTTCCGCATTCCCAAGTAAATCACGTAGGTTTATAGAAAAATCGTCATCTGGTTATCGTGTGATTCCGTATATTTCTCACCAAGCTGTGCGATCAAAAATGGATTCAGTAGGGTACCCCTTAATTCAGCTTTATTGCGAGGATGCCCTTGCGTCTTTTTTGATTCAAAAGATTCTCAATGACATAGCAAAGTCACATCCCCACTTTCATAAGTTGGTTAATATCATTAAGTCAGGGCCTATAGATCAGGTGAAAAATGATTATGAACGTCACAAGAGAAATTTTCCTCAATACAGGAACAAGACTGGGTATTGCGCAATTTTTGACGGTGATCACAAAGATCATTCAGGTTATTCAAATTATTTTGAAAATAACTCTGAAAATGCACTTTTCATATACCCATATGAGGCACCAGAAAAATTTCTTGTCCGAGCTTATCTAATAGAGAACGATAATCAAGAACTGCGGGCAGCGCTTGAGCATGAAGCGCATCATTCGCTTTTTCAAAAAATGACCAATTTGGGTTTGGCAACATCCGAGCCAGATGCTCAATCTTGCTGTTACTCTGCTTTTCGTAATACTCCAGAGTACTCAAAACACGAGTCAGAACTGTCTAATTTCTTAAGATCAGTCGTCAAAAAGTTTTCGGAGTTACAGGATTGATACCGAACAAGCCTTGTAAGCCGAACATGCTGTTTATGCCCAATATTTTGATTCTTCGAGCTAAGTAGCCCTGGAACAGGATGAATGAACAAAAAACAGCCAGTCTGTGCGACTAGTTCAAGGAGATACTTGCCGAGGCATTGCTGCAATCAACATCACCGATTAAACTGTGTTGAAACGCTACCTGCCGGAAATCAAACAAAGATTATCAGGTCGGCTTCACATAAACGTAAGAGGCATTAAAAATGCATCCCTTTATCCATCAACACCAGTCCGCCATCGCTGAACTCTGTCGACGCTATCATGTGCAACGGCTTGAGGTGTTCGGTTCTGCCTCGCGTGGAACCGATTTTGTCCCGGAAAGCAGCGATGCCGATTTCTTGGTGGAGTTCTCGCCATCTGCCGACAGTCCTACGCTAAAGGCTTTTTTTGGGTTACAAGCTGACTTGTCGCAAATTCTTGGGCGTACTGTTGATCTGTCGGAATCCTCTGCCTTGCGCAACCCCTATGTCCAAGCCAGCGTTAACCGAAGCCGCGAAGTCGTCTATGCAGCGTGATCCACGCGCCTATCTCTGGGATGCAAGGGAAGCTGCGGCAGCAATACTGGAATTCGTGGCGGGTAAAACCTTTGAGGACTATGCCAGTGATCGGTTGTTGCGTTCCGCTGTCGAGCGCCAATTCGAAATCATCGGTGAGGCACTGAATCAACTTTGCAAAATCGAGCCGCAATGGGCCGACCGCATCCCCGATGTGCCTCAAATCATCGCGTTTCGTAATGTGCTGATTCATGGTTACGCCTCGATTAACGACTTGACGGTCTGGCGTACTATTGATGAATCTTTGCCGACACTATATGAAATCGTGACACGCCTGCTGGATGAGGCGGGCGCGCCCTGATATGTAGTTCAGAATATAGAGCTCCGTCCCTATTCCCCGTCCCCCCATTTTTCTTATTACCGGCGGCGGTCTGCCGCGAATTGTTGTGATCAGGTATAATCCCCGCGTTGACTGGAATGTATTAATGGGGCGATTGCGACGTATTTCGACATCAGCCGAAGTAATCATTGACTAATTTGGAGAGTGTTATGAGAAAAATATCAGTACTAGGTACATTGTTATTGACTGCATGTGTCACCATTAATATTTACTTTCCTGCCGCTGCCGCTGAAAAAGCGGCGGATGAAATCATCAAAGACATACAAAAAACCGTACCGCAAAAAGTGGAGCCCAAGGCAAGTTTGCCTGATTGGCAGATGACTGCATTTCAGTGGATTGATAATGCCATCAATGTTGTCGTTTCGCCTGCACAGGCCGCTGAGGCTGATTTAGCGATTGACAGCGCTGAAATCAGGCAGTTGCGTGCAACGATGGAAACCCGTTTTGCTACATTACAGTCTTTTTATAATGCCGGTTTTATCGGCATTCAGGCGGACGGCTTGCTGGCGGTCAGGGATGCTGCAAGCGTACCGCTTAAAGACAGAAATCAGGTTAATAAACTGGTTGCAGCGGAAAATGCGGATAGGCAAAGTCTTTATCAGGCGATCGCCAATGCCAACGGGCATCCTGAATGGACTGCACAAATTAAATCAACCTTTGCCGCCCGCTGGATGAGTAATGCTCAGCCAGGCTGG
>JAQTLI010000005.1 GCA_028714995.1 Methylobacter sp.
AATTGCATTTGATGCAATCGGGCGTAAGCCCCATTTTTCTCAATGAGCTCCCGGTGAGAGCCTCTTTCCACAATGCGGCCATGATCCATCACTAAAATCACATCGGCATTTTCAATAGTCGATAACCGGTGAGCAATAACCAAGGTTGTCCGATTGCTCATTACTTTTTGCAACGCAGCCTGTATAAATCGCTCTGATTCTGTATCCAGTGCTGATGTTGCCTCATCCAATATCAATATCGGCGCATCTTTTAGCAATGCCCTGGCCAATGCCAGCCTTTGCCTTTGCCCGCCAGACAACTTGACGCCATTCTCGCCTATTTCAGTATCAAGCCCCTGTTCAAACTTACTAATAAATTCCATTGCGTAGGCATCTGTTGCTGCCGCCGTTATTTCATCTCTGCTTGCTGTCGCTAACGATCCGTAGGCTATATTATTGGCTATCGTATCATTGAATAAAGTGACCTGCTGGTTAACCAGCGCCAACTGTTTCCTTAAATTTACTAGCTCATAAGCATTTATTTCAACGCCATCGAGCAATATCTCACCAGTATCATGAGGATAGAAACGTGATACCAAATTAGCAAGCGTGCTTTTACCTCCGCCAGAAGCCCCTACCAGTGCAATAGTCTGCCCCGGCTCAGCCTTAAAACTGATGTCTTTAAGTGCCGACTCATTTGCTCCCGGATACTGAAATGACAGATTTTTAAATTCCAATGCTCCCTTGCATCTTTCGGCCTGATAAGACCCTTCATCCAACTCGCCTGGCTCATCCAAAATTTCAAATAACGATTCGGCAGCGGCAATACCTTTTTGAATATCACCATTGGCATCACTCAACTGTCTAATGGGTCTCGGCAATAAAAATGCCGCTGTCAAGTAGCCCACAAACTCGCCAACACTGGCTTGCTTCATGAAAAACAATGCCATATACATTAAAAATGACAATGCAATCGCGATAATGAGTTGCATTATCGGATTATGTATAGCCAAAGTCGTTGACAGCTTTAACGATTGCCGCCGATTAAACGAACTGCTTTCTAAAAATCGCCGCCGCTCATATTCTTCCCCGCCATAACTGCGCACCACCCGATGCCCGCCCACCAATTCCGAAGTAATATGCGTCATATCGCCTATCGATTCTTGAATTTTTTTGCTGATTCCCCGAAGACGCTTGCTGACATAACTGACCAGCGCCACGATAATCGGCGTAATCGCCACAAAGACCAGCGACAACATCCAGTTAGAATAAAACAAATAGATCAACAAGCCTATGGCAGTAAAACCTTCGCGCACAAAGGTGCGCACCGCATCCGTGACGGCCTGGGTAACCTGTCCCACATTGTTGGTTATCCTTGAAATCATATAACCGCTGTTATTCGCATCAAAATACGCTGTTGGCAGTCGCGTATATTGGTCAAAAATTTCACAGCGCAGGGCATGCACAACATTGGTCGATACCTTGGCCAGAAAATAATTGCCCAAATAGGCGCCAATCCCGTGCACTACAATCAATCCGCTAAACAATAACGGCAAATAATACATACCCTCCCTTGATTCAGTTTGCAGCGTGTCGATGATATGTTTGATCAATGCCGCGAATAAGGTCTGAGTACCTGAATACATCAGAAAACCGACAATACTAATCGCAAAAAGACCACGATGTGGCTTTACATAGGTCAATAGTCGCTTATATATTTGAACGCTTGCTGTGGATGTTTTGTTCATATTTTTGGAGATTTCATTAACGGGTGAAGCTATTCCAGCCTGTGTTAAGTTATGGAATTACTCAAGATACTGGGAAACGCCTTTTTTTGCGAGAATAAAATCCTGGTTGTTTAAGCGTTTTAGCAATCGCTGATAATTAACATCTTGCTTGCTTTTGTCATTATGAGGATGCCATAGATGCAACACAGGCACAGCAAATCGCCCTTCTTTCCGCTTAATGCCAGCATGTATTAAACGAATAACCAAATCAGAATCCTCAAAACCCCAGCCTTCAAAAAGTTCGTCAAAACCATTTACCCGAAAAAAGTCACGTCTCCATATGGCTAGATTGCATGTCATGGCTTTTTCCCACTTTTGGGGCTGCAGCTTCCTTAAAGGACCCAGTGGAAGCCGAATAAACGCGGAAATTCTATTTATTTTATTTTGTAGCCAGAGGGCAATAAAATAGCCAAGGGTTTTTTGATGTAATGAAATGTGTTTTTCAATGATTTCCCGTGTAAACGCCTGGCTCAATAACACCCTATTCCCAGGCACAAAACATCCAGACATGGCAAGCTGTCGATGCGTAGTGATGAAATCTGGCCTAAGAACGCAGTCGCCATCAATGAACAACAAATATTCGCCCTTGCTGACGGCAACAGCCTTATTTCTGATAGTTCCAGCTCTAAAACCCCTGTCGTCATGATGAACGTATTGAATAGGTACCGGACTTTTGGTACAAAAGGATTGCGTTAAATTCAGATTGGCTAGTACAGATCCATCATCAGCGATGATAATTTCAAAATTATTGTCATTTTGGACAAATAAACTTTCCAGACAAAGATTTAATGCGGCAGGCCAGTTATAGGTCGTTACAATAACAGATATTAAATTCATTACTACTGTGCTTGTCGGCTTTGTAATTCGAGCAATTTAGCGTACTTATAATAAGTTCCTTCAGCATTAGAAATTGAAAGCATCAGACCTTGTCGCCCATCTATGATGGCTAATTTAAGGAAATAGGTGCGCATAAAAGTCCACAGTGCCTTAAAAATGGCTTTGCTTAGGGATGATCGAATCCCCTTTTGATAAAGCTTTTCTGCGCCTAAGGATGAATAGCAATTTACTTTCTGCAGTACTTCATCCAGATTTACAAAAGCATCATGAAGCAGCGGAGCGCTTAACTGACTGATTTGTCCCTGAACAATAATACGCTCATGAACGACTGAATCAGTAAATCGGCCGCAATCTCGACGAAACAACCTAAGCACATGATCAGGCCACCATCCGCCATGTCGTATTTGCCTGCCGCAATAACTGGAAAGGCGGGGAATTTCATAACCATGAAACTGTTCTTGCTGAAGAGCCTTTTCGATCTCCGCCCTTAATTCCGCGGTTACCATTTCGTCGGCATCAATTGACAAAACCCAATCGCCCTTGGCTTTATCCAAGGCTCGCTGTTTCTGAACGCCAAAACCCGGCCAGTCTGTTTCATATACTTTATCGGTATATTGACGACAGATGGATACCGTATCATCTTGACTACCTGAATCCAGAACGATTATTTCATCAGCCCATGAAACTGATTCCAAGCATCGCCCAATATGAGACGCTTCATTTTTTGTGATAATGATTACGCTAAACATTGCTAATTATAACTTTATTGTCTGATCCAAGAGCAGCAAAACACAAGGCTATCATGCCGGCATACCAGTGCCCCTCGGTGTGATCAAAGAATGGCGTATTGAATAAACTGGTAATGAACAATGAAATAAGAAGCCCTTGAGCAAGCCACTTTTCATTATCAGGCAATTTTCCGGCGTAATAGAGTTGGCTTGCGAGAAATCCCAGGTACACCAGCAGTCCAAATAAACCTAACTGGACGCCAATCATGAGAAATTCATTATGAGGATTTTTCGCTATAAACCGCTCGCCTATGGCAATTCGTTGATATTCTTTAGCAAAACTACCCGTGCCATGCCCTAACATGGGCTTTTCAGCCATCAGTTTTAATGAATATTTCCAAAAAGTATATCGCTGCCCCATAGAAGATTCAGTTTGTTCAGGAACGGGCTGTAAATAAGCTTGAGTATTAGCAACACCTTCGGTAATTCGGCTACCTTTATTAGAAAAATTAATGAAAAGTACTAACAAGACAGTGACAACAGCTCCAGTGAGTAAGCATTCTTTAATAGTCAGTCGTTGTATAGCAAATAATAAAATTAAGGCGACGATAATTAATTGTCCAGTACGACCTGCCACTACAAAAAAAAGATTGTATAGACACAATATCAATAAAGTTAAATACAGTATTCCATGACGCTTATCATCATAAACTTTGTGCATGCAAAAAAAAGCAAAGAAAGAGATGAAAATACCATGAGTAATTCGGCTCTTGTAGGAAGGATCGCCTTGTCCATTCAAATTAAAAATTCCAAAATCCATTAGATAAGAAATTAATAATGTAGCGACCGATGCGGTAATAAACGCACGCCATGCCCAGTAGCGATAACGCTCTGTCGTTAAAAACGAAATTAAAACAGGAATAAAAAATAACTCTCTGTATTTGCTTATCATAGAAAAAGCATCGCTACCTACTGCACTTCCGTAACTCAAACCCACAATAAAACACCCATATAGAAGCAGTGCCCATAACGCCACAGGATATTTTTTTAATATGTCAGGCAGGCCTCTAAACTGGGCAGAAACCAACCATAATAAGCCCAATACAACCGATAAAATAATCGCTAAACTGGTGGAAAAATAGATGGTAACAATAAATAAAGCCGTAAAAACTCCTCCTGCTTTAATCGCCTTTAATTGTATTTTCTTGAATGCTTCAATAGACATTTAATGCAAAATAGTTAAAAATTATTATATAAATCAACGAGTTTATTCGTCATAGCATCAATCCATTAATATTGCTTAGATAACTCAAAGGAATTATCTTCAAGTTCTTATTTAAGTCGCTTATCATCTAACGTCCTTGAAATAGCTTCCGCCATTGCAGCCGTGTTTTTAGGAGGAATGACAAGGTCGTCATTTCATCTTTAACAAGTTCAGTTGATCCATCTGCGTCAGTAGAATCTGCCGTTTTGAGCATAGTAAAAGCTTATGACACAATCTTTGACTGTGCTTCAGAGTCAATTGAAGCAACCACTACTAAATTCGCTAAATGAGTAAATGCAGCTATGTCTTCCCAATAACCTGTTATGGAGAAATCTTTTCCGATGCCGTATTGCTTAATTGGCCCGTAAAATTGTTTTTCTAAATTTTTATTATCTATACCTTCATCAATTATAAAAAGTTTGATGGGGTCTTTTTGCTCTAAGATAATTCATGCTGCCTCTAAAAAATATATTTATCCTTTATCTTCCCGAATCATGTCGATATTAACAACATCACTGTCAGCAATAGCAAATCTTGTTCTTAAATAAGCCGAATCTACAGCGGAATTAAATTTATTAACATCGATACCTTCTCCCAACAATGATTTTATCTTTATTGATGTCCGCTGTTCCCAGAATATTTTTGATGGCATGAACAGCAGCCATAATTTGTGCTTATGTTGATTGAGATAAATGGTTTCTAAAACCGTTCTAAACTCTTGCCCACTCCAACTCATTCTGCATTCTGCATTCTGCATTCTGCATTCTGCATTCTGCATTCTGTGTAAAGTATATTGATATTCTCGCTTAGTTTTCTTTTTGCAAAATCGACAAGGCAATATCTTGTATTTTTTTAGCCGACAACCTGTTAAGGCAATCACTTTGACTTAAGCGGTGACGATTACAGCCTTCTTGATGGCAAGGCACACATATGCCTTTTCCTTGTACTAAAAATACATTATTAACTTGCTGAGTACCTACCTTATGAAAAGGGTTTATGTTTTGGTGGTAATCAACAGGCCAGGGCGCCCATTTTACAGGATTGGTTGGGCCATAAAGTGCAATCACCGGAATTCCGGTTGAAGCAGCCAAGTGAGTGATGCCGGTATCAGGGCCGATATATAATTTTGCCTGGGTAATAATGTAGGCTAGCTGTGCCAACGAAACCTGGCCTGCCAGATTGATCGTATCCTCGGGAAGCTGACGTTGAATGTTGGCGACATAATCAATTTCCTCCTTTGCAGGGCCGCCCGAAAGAACCAGTTTTACCCCTATTTCCTTGAGATAATGGCCTATTTCTACCCAGCCATCTACAGTCCATTGCTTGTATGTCCACTGTGGATGCGGGTGCAGCACAGCATAGCCGTTATTATCAGCCAAAAAAGGGAATTGCTCTGTTAGCTGATGAACATTCCCGATTTGCGGCGGAACCAGTGAATAGCTACGTGGAACATCAATCAAATCCAGTAACTTCAAGTGCTGCAAAACAGTATGGGTATTGTCGTCATCAAACTCTATCCACCGTTGAGCAAAAAAACGTTTCCACCAACCTTTTGTATTTTTCGGCGGTATTGCGGCAATTCGCAATGGCGCTGCGAGTAATCCGTACAAAAAGGGTCGATCCCCTGTCTGCGTAACCATGGCAAAATCATACCGCCTGAATAATTGTCTAAATAATTGCCGATAATCAGCCAACTTAGGACGGTTAGGCGTGGTAATAATATGACTAATGTCCGGATTACCTTCAAGCATTGAAGCAGTATTGCTATACACTAAAACGTCTATCTGAGCATCTGGATAAGCCTGTCGCAACGAATGAAATAAAGGCGTAGTCAACAATACATCACCGAGGTATTGCATCACGACTACCAGAATTTTTGTTGGCTTTGGCTGTAAAGATTGGTAGCTTTCCATCTATTAAATTATTTTCCGGCGAGCATCAAGCAGATCATTGAATACAACGCGACTCAATTAACTACTTACAATAAAATCAGCGCCGAAATAATAATCTAAAACCCATCCTTAAACCTCTGCTCCATTCATCCAGAGATCATGCTTATTGCACATACTCAAGGCATAAATCGGACCGCTGTAATCATGTAGTGTATATGTTGATATTGCTGCCTTGTCATTGGTCGGATTAAAGAGGTATTCATCTATAAATTTATAGTTTTGATCCAGTAAAACATGCTTAACAATATAGTGTTCGTAGCCTTTCATTTCATGAGCTGTTACGATTTTTACAGTTACTTTACCTCCCGTTTTTTCTATTTCAATGCTGGGCAAATGCGTTGCAACCTTGTCACTCCAGCGACCTGGCGCTTCCTTTGTATAATAAATGTCTCTTGCTGCCACCTGCTTGCTATTGTCAGCCAGCGCCATTGCTGGCGCAACCATGCTGACACCAACTCCTGCTATACTTAAACGAATAAAATCACGACGTTCCATAATACTTCCTTTTTTGATGACTGATCACCCCCTGTTTATAGCGAGGGAGCTCATAAATTATCTAGCGCAAACGAACTACGCGATATTATATTTTACCTTATTCATTGCCCGCGCCTTGATATGCATTTTTCCGCAATTTGCCTGATTTTAACCAGTTGCGAACATTCTTCGCTCCTCTTAATACTGGCGCAGCACCGCCCATAGCTACTGCGTCAACCAGACAATACCAGGCAGCAACCCCGCTGGGCGGATTCCCTTGGGGCAAACCCAGAACAGGATCTATTGCTGCCCATGTCCAGGTTCCAACTGCTGTGCCAATTAATTCCAGCCATGTGGTAATAAAAAAGGCCGCTAGATAAACCATCGGTGAGCGACCTTTAAAAAGATAGCCCAAAAAAACACAAAACAGTAGCGCGCCGACTGAATCACCCTGCTCGGCATAACCACTAATTCCCCAAATTGACCAGGCACCGCATGCCAATACCACAAATGTTGCGATTACTCTGGCATATCGTAGAAAGAGGCCGGAACGGCCCAGCGCAACAGCAGTCAGATAAACCATGCCGTGACCGGGAGGCACATACGCTGGCACGTTCTCAAACCGGTAAGTATATCCGCCCATAAAAGGCGATGCAAAATGCTCGCCGATAGTGGCAAAAATGACGGCAATGACAACCTGCATTCTTATTTCCCTATTTTCCCCGAGCAACCATCCAATCAAAAACACCCATCCACAAACACCAAGGGCATTTTGCTTTTCCAAACTCGCATTCGCATCACTAATCAAACAGACCGCCACGCAAAAGAAAGTAAAAGCTGCTATAAAATAATCCCGTTTTCTATGAGCATAGGCAACGTTAACTTGTGGAAAATGACGCAGCACAACGGCGACCTCTTTTGAGTTTAAATTTTATTATTGTTAAGCCTAGTATTGGCCAGACCTATTCTTCCGGATTCATATAAACATCCAGGCTATCACCGCGTATCTGCCAAACTTACCTAACAATATGATTAAGCAAGCATGGATGAATGGGAGCTTTAGCCATCCGCCAGCAAAACACAATGCATCCCCGACTACTGGCAACCATGAAAAAAACAGCGCCCACATGCCCCTTCTTCTTACCAGGTCAAGTGCTTTCTGTTTTTTTTCTGATAAAAGCGTGGCAACTGGAAATTTTTTAGCCGCTAACATGCCTAATCCCCATGTTGTCATAGCGCCTAAGGTATTGCCCACAGTTGCAACGACGACCAACTGCTCAGCCTGATAATGTCCTTCCGATACCATGTAAGCCAAAACCGCTTCTGAACCGCCGGGGGCAATCGTTGACGATATAAATGCGCTTACAAACAACCCTCCTATTTCGATCAATGTCTCTTGCACTTTTTCTCTCAAAAAAAAACCCCTGTGCTCTTGGGTCACAGGGGTTTTTATGTTGGCAGGATTATCTTCCGGGCAATATCTTGTTTTTATTGGAACCGATCAGCTTTAGCAAACCAGACAATATTTTGACAATAGACTCGATCAACGCCCTCAATAAGTCAAAAACGTATGCGACCATCTCTGATACGCTCATGTCTTTAAATTTTCCCGCAAAGAATGGCGCAAGAAGCAATCCTATAGCTAAACCGATCACGGTGACACCTGAAATAACGGCATCTTCTTTTGGCGGCGCTATTACAGGCACCGTATCTGCTGCGACAACAGTTGAAGCCGCCGCTTCAGTTTCAGCCATCACGGTCGACAAATCTCCCGTATAGTTGTCAGCCACGACATAAGCCGTCACCCCGGGAATGCTGGGCAGATCGCCATCACCCCCCCCCACCTTCAACTGCGCTTTCATGCCCTTTTCCATATGCTGGGCAATGTCACAATGCACCAGATAGGTTTTATCGCCGGGAGGCAAAATCAAGGTGCCGGAAATTTTTGCAGGACCTGACACTTCCAGATGAAACATGCCTTTAGGATATAAATACTTAGGCAAACCATGCATCATCCATTGATGCCGTATATTATCATCATTGATGAAATGAACAGTCAACTTGGTGCAAGGCTTGAAATTAAACTCTTGGGTATCAAACGCAAACATTCTACCGGGAAATTTCTCAGCATATTTATGACCGGCATGCACGGTAATTTCTTTGGTCTCTGAGATACTGTCGCAGCCGCCTGGCAGCGTATTAGCATTTTGACCCATAACCATGCCACCAGCCATATCCATTAAATGGCCACCACCGTGATCCATGAGCATCTTATTATGATCTTCATACTCCTGAGCCAATACTGGCGTAGAAAAAAGAAGAATCAGTGCCCCAGCCGATAATAACTTCACCATTATTAATTTCCTCCGTTGTTCGATAAAATTAATGTTATTAACTTTTTACGATTAACCATCTGATAAGTGCTCAATAACACCAACAATCAAACCCACCCAAAAAACTCTATTCTGTTTAACCTTTAAGCTTCGCTATTGCCTCATCGACTTTTCGTTTAAAGCCAGCGTTTGACAGATACAGCACATATAACCCGGCAAATCCAAAAAATGCATATAGCAGCAGGCTACTTTTACTAGCTGCCTGACCTTTTCCTGCGACAAAACCCATATGCACATCCAGTCTATTACCTTGGGTACGCTGGTCTACCTTGCCTTCCTCAGGAACTAACGTAATATGAATCAGGTACTTACCCGGCTCTGGCACACCATTTGGCAGCGATAACATAACTGTACCTGATTTATGTTTTTTAGCTTCTTCAAAAAAGACGCGAGTGCCTTCAGGCTCTTTGGTCACTTCAAATTCAACCGCCATGTTTCTGTATTTCATGTCTTGATAATCAAACACAAGTTGAGTCAGTGTGTCTGTATTAGGAATATTGCCGCAAAAATCTTCGGCTGGAAACGCTTTAGGCTGATAAGCGGTGTAATGAATCCAATGGGTTGGTTCCAATTCAAATTTACATTGATCAGTATCAGTACCCGCTGCCCCGCCATGCGCCCATAACGATGCAGAAAAAAATAATCCCAAAAGCCCCAACAAACCCTTTCTTAATAGTTGTGCACTGTTCATAAATACCTTCCAGTTTTGATAAATAATTATTATTATAATGTAGATGTAAATGCCATTAATGTAGCCTGAACCCATCAAAAACAAATGCCTTTTGCTATATTTTCAACTAATAGCATTTTAATAACTCTAGCACATCACCCAATCCAAATAAAGGAATTGATGGAAGACAATCCCCCCTATGTGCCATTATCCAAGCAAAAGCAGATGCTCTGATGTACAATTGCCATCCTATTTTTGCTTTTCGTAGACTTAAGCTAAATTTTATTCAGACGGAGCTCCACCGAATGTCATCTTTGACCACCTCAACAGCCTGGACAGCCTTACAAAAACATCACGATGAAACCCGCAATTATTCCCTGCGTGAAAGTTTTAATTCTGATAAAAATCGCAATGCTAAGTTCTCTCTTCAGTTTAATGACATTCTTTTTGATTATTCCAAAAACAGAATAACGGATCAAACCCTGCCTTTACTCATAGAGCTTGCCAGACACGCCAAACTCGACTCAAAAATTGAAGCCATGTTTACCGGGGCTAAAATCAACATCACAGAGCACAGGGCTGTCCTGCATACCGCCTTGCGCAATAGGAGCAATCATCCCGTTTATGTTAATGGGCAGGATGTCATGCCGAAAATCAATGCCGTCCTCGCCAAGATGAGAACTTTCTGTGATCGCGTTCGTTCAGGCGAATGGAAAGGCTATAACGGCAAAGCAATTACTGATATCGTCAACATTGGCATAGGCGGCTCTGATTTAGGCCCTAAAATGGTTTCTACCGCTCTCAGTCCCTACGCCACTGACAAATTAAAAATTCACTTTGTTTCAAATATTGACCAGACCGATCTTGTTGAAACATTAAAGCCATTATCCCCCGACACGACTTTGTTTCTTATTGGCTCAAAAACATTCATCACCCATGAGACCATAGTCAACGCAAATTCTGCGAAAAAGTGGCTACTAGACAGCGCAAAAGACCCACAAGCAATAGCCAAGCACTTTATTGCCATTTCCACCAACGCACAACTTGTCACCGAGTTCGGTATTGATACCGACAATATGTTTGAATTCTGGAGCTGGGTTGGCGGACGTTATTCATTATGGTCAGCCATGGGATTATCCATCGCCTTATATATAGGTATGGATAATTTTGAAGAACTCTTACAAGGCGCACACGAGGCCGACGAATACTTTCGCGCCACACCTTTTGAGAAAAACATTCCAGTAATCATGGGCTTACTTGGCATTTGGTATAACAATTTTTATAATGCCGAATCTCATGCCTTGCTGCCTTACGACCAATCCATGCGTTATTTCGCCGATTACTTTCAGCAGGGCGACATGGAAAGTAATGGCAAAAGCGTTGATATTAATGGTGAAAAAGTAGATTACAGCACCGGTCAGATTATCTGGGGACAGCCTGGCACTAATGGACAGCATGCTTTTTATCAACTTATGCATCAGGGCACTAAACTTATTCCCTGCGATTTTCTGGCCGCGGCAAACAGCCACTACCATCTACCGGAACATCACGACATTTTAATATCAAACTTTCTCGCACAACCGGAAGCCTTGATGAAAGGTAAAACCGCCGAGGAAGTTAAACGGGAGCTGTCACCCGCCGAGCAGGCCGATTATGTCTTGATCGCCTCCAAAGTGTTTGAAGGCAACAGACCGTCCAATGCTATTCTATTCAAAAAACTGACGCCAAAAACCTTGGGATCGCTCATTGCATTTTACGAACATAAAATCTTCGTTCAAGGCGTCATTTGGAATATCAATTCATTTGACCAGATGGGCGTGCAACTGGGGAAAATATTGGCCAATGTCATTCTGCCTGAACTTCAAAATGATGAAATCATCAGCAGCCACGATTGCTCAACCAATGCATTGATTAACACATACAAACAATATCGACAATCTTGACTCGAGTTCCTCGACTGATTATTGGTTGTATTTTTACCGCTGCCCCTTATGCCTTGCGATATAGCTTAACATTCGCAAAATAAACTGGAGCCAATTAAGGACTTTACACATATTAACTTGAATTGGCCCTACGACCTATTATGAAGGCCCCAGAAGGCCAAACCGACGTGGAGCATGATCTGATTATGCTTTTCGCCGACTAGTTGGCTATCAAAGAAAAGTTTAATAACCTCGTTACATTTGATGAAATTCTAAATCGCTTTTCCATAGGCAAAACCGATATTGCCGCTGCAGGCCTCACCATTACGGATCAACGCAAGAAACAAATACGTTTTGCTCCTGCCTATATGAAGCGACAAAACATCTCATTTACCGGTCAGGAACCCATTGCCCAACCAATACCCGCAGCCTGAGCAATAGCAAATCGAAGTAGCCAAAGGGAACGCTTGACCTACCTAAAGCAAAACGGGTTGCGCCCGTTATTTTCAACAAAGACTCCAGGATTCCGGAACCGGATCGCACTTAGCTTGCATTAGCCTCTTACAATGCCGGCAAAGGACACCTTGAAGACATCAGGGTTCTGACTCAAAAACAGGGAGGAAACCCGAACAAGTGGATGGATGTCATGCAGCGATACCCTTGGTTACCCAGGAAAAATGGCATGAAACGGCTCGACACGGCCATGCCCGCGGCAAGGAACCTGTTCAATTTGTAGAAAACATTCGCAGTTATTACGTCTGGTTGACAGAAGAAAACCAGATAAAGAAAAATGTGACGGACGTAGATAGCGGAAAATCCTGCTCTAGCTCTTGATCCAGCGGCGCTTTAAAATTAAATTTAGCGCCTGGCTTTAAAAAAATCCCTCAATATTTCCGAGCATTCCGTTTCTAATACGCCGCCGTCCCAGCTGATCCGATGATTTAAAAAACTCGCATCAGTCAGGCTCAATGCATTGCACACTGCCCCCCGTTTGGGATCATACGCACCGAAAACCAGCCGCTTAATCCTTGCATGACTCATGGCGCCAATGCACATCACGCAAGGCTCTAAGGTCACGTACAAGGTCGCATCAGTCAGTCGGTAATTTTCCATGACCACACCAGCGCTTCGCATTGCAACCACTTCGGCGTGAGCAGTCGGATCATGACTAATAATCGGGACATTCCAGCCTTCCGCGATGCATCGATTGTCCCTGACCACGATAGCGCCGACCGGAACCTCTCCCTGCTGCTCGGCCCGTTGCGCCAGCCTGATCGCGTAGCGCATCCAGGCTTCATCCGTTGAGGGGTTTATTCCCATTCAATAGTTGCAGGGGGTTTGCCGCTAATGTCGTAGGCAACACGGGAAATGCCTGGGACTTCATTGATAATGCGGCGGGAAATCAAATCCAGAAACTCATATGGCAAATGCGCCCAGCGAGCAGTCATGAAATCGATGGTTTCAACGGCGCGAATGGCAATCACATAGTCATAACGCCGGCCATCGCCCATCACACCGACCGACTTGACCGGCAGAAATACTGCAAACGCCTGGCTGACTTTGTCGTAAAGATCATGGCGATACAGCTCTTCAATGAAAATAGCATCGGCCTGACGCAATAAGCCGGCATACTCCTTTTTCACCTCGCCCAGAATCCTGACGCCCAGACCGGGGCCTGGGAACGGGTGGCGATAAACCATATCCGCAGGCAGACCCAGCTCCACACCAAGCTTTCTGACCTCATCCTTGAACAATTCGCGCAACGGCTCTACCAGTTTTAACAGCATATTTTCCGGCAAACCGCCGACATTGTGATGCGACTTGATCAAATGCGCTTTGCCGCTTTTGGAGCCCGCAGACTCAATCACATCGGGATAAATCGTACCCTGCGCAAGCCATTTTGCATCGGTGATTTTCGCAGCTTCCTCGTCAAAAATATCAATAAAAAGGCTGCCGATGATCTTGCGTTTTTGTTCCGGGTCGGTGATGCCGCTTAAGGCGTCCAGATAGCGCTGCTCGGCGTCCACCCGGATAACTTTCACGCCCATGTGCTCGGCAAAAGTCGCCATCACCTGATCGCCTTCGTGCAGGCGCAGCAGGCCGGTATCGACAAAAACACAGGTCAGCTGATCTTCAATGGCCTTGTGCAACAGCGCGGCAACAACGGACGAATCAACGCCGCCAGAGAGCCCCAAAACCACATGATCGGTGCCGACCGTTTTACGAACAACCTCAATACTGTCTTCGATAATATTACTGGATGTCCACAAAGCTTCACAGCCGCAAATTTCCAGCACAAACCGCGATAATATCCGACCACCTTGTTTAGTATGGGTGACTTCTGGGTGAAACTGCAAGCCGTAAAAATCCTTGTCTTCATTAGCGATACCGGCAATCGGAGCGCCGTCTGAACTGGCAATCAGCGTAAAACCTTTCGGCAAATCAACAACACGGTCACCGTGACTCATCCAGACATCCAGCAGACCAAAACCTTCCGGAGATAAATGATCCTCGATGTCAGCCAGTAATTTTGAATGGCCGCGCGCCCTGATTTGGGCATATCCGAACTCTCTATGATCCGAAGTCTCAACCTTGCCGCCCAATTGCTCGGTCATGGTCTGCAAGCCATAGCATATGCCCAGCACTGGCACACCCAGTTCGAAAACGATTTGCGGCGCTCTTGGCGTATCGCCGCTGGTTACCGTTTCGGGCCCGCCGGATAAAATAATGCCATTGGGTGCAAATTTTTCGATTTGTTCAGCGCTGCATTCACAAGAATATATTTCGCAATAAACGCCAATTTCACGGATGCGACGCGCGATCAGTTGTGTGTACTGTGAACCGAAATCCAGGATAAGGATTTTGTGAGTATGGATATTAGGGGATTGTTGTTTCACGATAGAACTCGATATTTATTGTGGTCGGTTCCCAAGCCGGAGCTTGGGAACGATAGGACAATCGTCTGCGCTTATTCAATACGGTAATTAGGCGCTTCCTTAGTAATGGTTACGTCATGCACGTGGCTTTCCCGCATGCCTGCACTGGTAACACGCACAAACTGCGCCCTTTCATGCATGATTGCAATAGTTTGACTACCTGTGTAACCCATGCTGGCACGAATACCGCCCAGCAATTGATGGATGACTGCAAGCAAGCTGCCTTTATAAGGCACCCGACCTTCAATGCCTTCCGGCACCAGTTTTTCGACCAGATCGGTTTCTTCCTGAAAATAGCGGTCACTCGACCCTTGCTGTTGCGACATTGCCCCCAGAGACCCCATGCCACGATACGATTTATAAGACCGCCCCTGAAACAACTCAATCTCTCCCGGCGCTTCTTCTGTACCGGCGAACAATCCGCCCAGCATCACCGCGTAAGCACCCGCTGCCAGCGCTTTAGCGACATCACCTGAGTAGCGAATGCCGCCATCAGCAATTAAAGGGACGCCGGTTCCTTTTAAGGCATCGGCAACATTGCTGACCGCTGTAATTTGAGGCACGCCAACACCGGCAATAATGCGGGTCGTGCAGATGGAGCCAGGTCCTATGCCGACTTTAACACCATCAGCTCCAGCCTCAACCAATGCCAGTGCCGCCTCCGCCGTGGCAATGTTGCCGCCGATGACCTGAACATCAGGATAATTCTGTTTTATCCAGCGCACTCTGTCCAAAACACCTTGAGAATGACCATGAGCCGTGTCAACGATAATGACATCAACGCCTGCAGCGACCAAGGCGGCAACGCGCTCTTCTGTGCCATGTCCGGTACCGACTGCTGCGCCGACACGCAGCCTTTCTTGCTCGTCTTTACAGGCCAATGGATAATCTTTGGCTTTCTGAATATCTTTTACGGTAATCATGCCGCGCAAATGAAATGCACCATTCACCACCAGCACTTTTTCTATGCGATGTTCGTGCAGCAGAGCAATCGCCTCTTTACGATCGGCATTTTCACTCACCGTAACCAGACGCTCTTTGGGCGTCATGACTTTTGAAACCGGTTCATCAAAGCGCGTCTCAAAACGCAAATCACGGCTGGTCACGATTCCGACTAATTCATCGCCGTTGACCACAGGAACACCGGAAATATTCTTAGACCGGGTTAATTTTATAACATCCCGAATGCTCGCATCAGGCGAAACAGTGATGGGGTCCTTGATCACCCCACTCTCGTATTTTTTAACACTCTGGACCTCACGAGCTTGCTGCTCGACCGTCATATTCTTATGAATAATGCCTATACCGCCTTCCTGAGCAATCGCAATTGCAAGCCGGGCTTCCGTAACCGTATCCATTGCCGCAGCAACCAGAGGAATGTTAAGCGTAATGCCTCGCGTGAGTCGTGTCGTCATTTCTACATCGCGTGGCAGAACAGTCGAGTGCGCAGGCACTAATAAAACGTCATCAAACGTGAGCGCTTCCTGAATAATTTGCATAAACCACACCTAACAATCAGTAAAAATAACCGTGTATTATACGATAAACCATCATATTTTTTGTAGCACTAAAAAAACAACTGTGCTTATAAACGACTCATAGCTTGTAATGTTTTGGAATAAAACTCGCGTCGGTACAACACAAGAACCACCCAGACTGTTGAAAACATAAACATCACCGGATGAATAAACCACGCCAATGTTGCCAAACTAAAGTAGTACGCCCTCAAACCATAATTAAAAGAATTGGCCGCTAATGACAAAACATTGCCCGCATTTTGCGCATAATCCATGCGTTTTGATTCAGGCTCTACAAACAATGGCGCTCCACCGGTCATCATTATTACAACGTTATATTGCCGCATGGACCATGTAAAGGTAAAAAACGCATAAATATAAATAATCACTAGTAGCAACACTTTTATTGATAACAGCCCCTGTCCAGATACCTTTAAAAAAGAAACCCTGCCCAGCACCACAGAAATATCATCCAGACTGACCAGACTCGATATCAAGCCGACCAGAATCAGCATCGATGTTGAAGCAAAAAAAGTGACATTCCTTTCCATAATGGCAAATAATGTGGCATCAGAAATTCTGTTCTCCCGGCTATTTAAGGACACCATCCACCTTTGCATATATTCATGTTGCATATTCAGTAAGCAACGTACATGCCTCGCCCTGGCCCGTGCAAAACAGGCATAGCCAATCCAGGCAACCAGGAACCAGACAACCGAAACAAAATCCAGACTATATTCACCAAGCATCATTTTGTATTTTCTTACTAAAATTAATTTAACATTTTTATATGACAAATGCGTTTCCAAAGCTTTCGCTCACGCCCCTACCTTGTATCTTAATCTACATGGATGTTGAGAATGCAGATATTGCATAACTCCATAGATGGCGTGTAGTAGGGTAATGCAGGAGCAATTCATGGGAAGCAAATATCTGTCCCTGAAGGCAAAGCGGTTCGCAACATCACGATTTAATAAAACGTCAATTTTGCCGCCATGACAAAAAGCAGCAGCGAAAAATAGCGTTTTAAATTCTCCGCAGGAAGTTTGTGCGCCAGCTTTGCACCAATGGGTGCAGTATAAATACTGGTCAGCACAATTCCCAAAAAAGAGGGTACATAAATATAGCCCAAACTCCATTCAGGCAGCTGAAATGCATTCAAGCCCAATACCGCATAGCTCACCGATCCCGCAACCGCTATCGGCAAACCACAGGCACTCGCTATAGCTACCGCATTACGCATGGAATACTGACAATACACTAAAAAAGGCACAATGAGCGTACCTCCACCAATCCCCAGTATTGAGGACATCAGCCCGATCGTTCCCGCTACTCCAAAATCCAGGCCTTTAGACTGTTTTATCTCACCTGTTTTTGGCTTCAATTGAAAAGCCATTTGCACGCCGACATACAACAAAAATATAACAAATATAAAGCGCAACACATCAGCAGATATAAAATCCGCGACCACAGCGCCGGCAGCTGCGCCAATCATGATTCCAGGCCCCAAACCAAACACCTTGTCCCACAATACAGAGCCCAAACGGTGATGCGCCAGCACGGAAGATAGCGAGGTAAAAATTATTGTCGCCAGCGACGTTGCCACCGACATCACCATAACCAGCTCTGCGGGAAATCCTTGCTCTGAAAACAGCACGGCTAAAACCGGCACTATAACCAGTCCACCGCCTATTCCGAAAAGCCCGGCCGTCAGCCCCGCGACTATGCCCAATAAGGCACTGGCAAAAAAAACTTCTATCACTTCATTCCCCTGATTATATTGACCAATACTTAGCTTAATACCTTGAGCTACAGACCTCGCTCCTATGAGCATTATGCCCTTTTTTGATCGGGTCTGTGCTATTCTAAGTTCGATTTATAACTGCTTGTGAACTCAATGGAAATATACCTTGTTGGCGGCGCCGTCCGCGACAAATTACTTGGGCTTCCGGTCAAGGAACAGGACTGGGTAGTGCTTGCCGAGACACCTGAGTCCATGATACGCAAGGGTTTCAGGCCGGTAGGCAAGGATTTCCCAGTGTTCCTGCATCCGCAAAGCCATGAAGAATATGCGCTGGCCAGAACCGAAAGAAAAACCGCACCCGGCTATAAAGGTTTTATAGTTCACGCATCACCCGATGTCACCCTTGAACAGGATTTAATCCGCCGGGATCTGACCATCAATGCCATGGCAATGACGCCTCAAGGACAGATCATTGACCCATATGGCGGGCAGCATGATCTTGAGCAACGAATTTTCCGCCATATTTCGCCTGCATTCGCCGAAGACCCTGTGCGCATATTGCGCGTTGCCCGCTTTGCCGCAAGATACAACCATCTTGGCTTTAAACTGGCCGAAGAAACCAGAGAATTGATGCAATCCATGGTCAACGCCGGAGAAGTTGATTATCTTGTGCCTGAGCGTGTATGGGCAGAACTGTATAAAGCGCTTACCGAAAAATCGCCAAGCGCTTTTTTCTACACCTTAAAAGACTGTGCGGCGCTTGATAAAATCTTTCCGGAAATATATAAATTGTTTGGCGTGCCGCAACCTGAAAAACATCACCCGGAAATCGATACCGGCATACACAGCATGCTTTGTCTGGAGCAGGCTGCCCTTTTATCGCCCAGCCCAAAAGTTAGATTTGCTGCGCTAGTACACGATCTAGGCAAAGGCTTGTCGCCAAAACAACATTGGCCGCATCATTATGGCCATGAAACCAGCGGGCTGCCCATTTTAGAAAAAATGTGCGATCACTTGCGCATCCCTAACTCGTTTAAGTCACTGGCTCTGCAGGTTATGCAATATCATACTCACTGTCACCGGGCTTTTGAATTGCGCGCATCGACAATAACTGACATGCTGGCCGTTTTGGGGGCATA
>JAQTLI010000006.1 GCA_028714995.1 Methylobacter sp.
TTTCAATTATTGATGACGAAGGTAACCGGGTTGCCGCGACGCTAAGCATTAATTTTCCTTTTGGCGCCGGTGTTGTCCCCGCCGGAACCGGCGTGTTGCTGAATGATCAAATGGATGATTTTGTCAGTCTGCCGGGAGCCATGAATGGTTATGGCCTGGTTGGCGGTGTCGCCAATGCCATAGCGCCGGGCAAACGTATGCTGTCCAGTATGGCGCCTACTTTTCTTGACGATGGTAACCACGTTGCAGTGGTGGGAACGCCAGGCGGCAGCCGCATTATCTCGATGGTACTGTTAGCGGCACTGGATTTTGCAAAAGGCAACGGACCTGAGTCATGGGTGCAAGTGCCTCGTTTCCATCACCAATTTATGCCTGATGTGATCGAGTACGAAAAAGGCGCAATGACGGCATATGAAATCACTGGCCTTACTGCAATGGGGCATCGGATGAAAGAAGCGCGTTACAACTATGGCGATATGCACGCCGTGCAGTGGAATAAAGCTACGCATCAATTGACTGCCGCCAGCGACCGCCGCGGGGAAGGCCGGGCTGCTGTCGGGCGTTAAGGACGCTTGTGGTGAGGCAAGTTTTCAGGATTATGAATTGAATACCAACACAATCCAGATATGGTACGGTGATATTGCCGCCGAGGACGCACATTATCAGAGCTACTGGCGCGTTCTCGATGCAGCCGAGCAAGCTCATGCCGTCAAAATAAAAAATGAATTACTACACAAGCGCTATGTGGCAGTGCATGGCCGCCTAAGAACCGTATTAGCCCAAATTCTTAATGAGCCACCGAAAAAGATAAGGATAAGCAAAGCCGAGCATGGCAAACCTTATCTTGCCGATAACCCGCAGCTGGCATTCAACCTGTCCCATTCAGCAAGCATGATGATTATTGCTGTGGGCTGGCGATGTCAGTTGGGCGTCGATGTAGAGCTTTGCAAACCGAGAGCTAATCTGGCTGGGCTGGTTGATAAATGCTTTGCCGAAGAAGAGGTCGAATACTGGCGCAAACTTCCGGGACACCAAAAAATACCGGAGTTTTACCGTTTCTGGACGCGCAAAGAAGCCTTCGTGAAAGCCACGGGGCGGGGCATCGGCCTGGGGCTGGATCACTGCGTTATTAATCCTGAAAATCCGGTAGAGTTTTTAAGAGTTCCGGAAAGTTGCGGACATGCCTCGGCATGGCGCGTGCTGGATCTGGATTTAGGCGCGGGAGTATGTAGTGCGTTAGCGGTGGACAGGGAGTTTACCGGGGTTAGGCTAATGGATTTGGCGACAATTCTCAGCAAATTATAGGTGCGATTTAAAGAGGTATGAATCAGCAAACTTAACGATTCGGTCTACAATCCTGCCGCGATTTCCCTAAAGCTATTCAACTTTTCCTTAGGTTGACGATAATTTTAAACACCAACTCATCAGGATCGGGCAGATTATCCAGATCGGCTAGACGGTGGCTGTAATTTTATGCGCTGGCGGGATAAATTTGTCCAGTTTGAAGGCTGGCATATCAGCTCGTCCGTGTATGTATATTGGCGGTTAATTCGACAGAATCCACCTAGAATAACTTCGGTAAAGTACTGGGTGATTGCACAATATCGGAGTGGCAATTTTTCGCGGTAAACTTCCCCGATTCATAGGTAGATTTTGCATGGCGATTGACGTCAACGCACACTATTGGAATAATTGACAGGCAGCAATGTAAGTATATGCTGTCATACTTTGTAGGTATATACTGTCAAACTCTTTTATCCAGTAATATAGGAACTAAGAAATTGTCCCAAGCACCTAATGATTCATATTTTGTTCCAAATTATACAAGTTGCATGGATTGTGTCAGCTTTAATCTCCGCAAGGCAAATCGTGCAGTTAGTCAGTTTTACGATGATATATTGCGCCCTGCTGGCATCCGAGGAACCCAGTATTCTCTACTGGTAGCCTTGAAAATATGTGGACCGGTATTGGTCACCCAACTTGCTGAACATACTGTAATAGACCGAACAACGTTAACCCGTAATCTGAAAGTCATGGAGAAGCAGGGATTAATCAAAGTTTTACCTGGCGAAGATCGTCGCACCCGAATAGTGACAATTACTGAGAAAGGGTTAGCTGTTCTACTTACAGCGTATTCACTATGGACACAGGCACAGTCTAAAATTAAAGAGGCCATGAGCGATGAGCGTTTACAAACTTTAATGAAAGATCTTTCAACATTAATTGAGGTTTCCAAAGCAGAATAAAAAATTATTATTTTATTAATTACGTGTATATACATTAAATAATGAGATATAGTTACAACCCAAAAAAGCACCCGCTATCATTATTGATGCATTCAGCGGCATAGATGGAGCTACGGCCTTAACATTTGCCCACGAAAACATCACGGCAACTTTTGTTTCTCGCGCAGAAAAACTCGAGGGCGTGGCCGAAGAAATTTGCCGCTTTAACTCGCAGGTGCGCGTGTTTCTTATTAATGTCTCCTCTCGGGAGCAGATCGAGGCCATGGTTCATACTGTAATAAAGGAATTTGGTTGGATAGATGGGCTCATCAATAATGCTGGTGGCGCGGTGGCGCCAAAAACTCTTAAAGCGGCAGGTCAAAATATCCATAGAATTGTCTTCCGATATATAGCTTACCCAGTGATTTTGAGCGGCGTTATCGACTAGGAATCTGGATAGTTTGCAACAAAAAAGTCTTTCCAATTAGGCGTACTGAACCTAATGAACTGAGTAGAGAAAAAATTTCCCTAAAGATGTCTATTCACCAACAAGGATCATTCATGAATAACCTCGATCACTTCCGTCTGCCCAAACGTTTGGTGCTTTTGCTTTGGATGCTCTCGCTAGCCATGGGATGCACTAGCCAAGATAGGGAGTCTCAAATGCCTTCGCGGCCAGTAAAACTTTTCCGAGTCGTGGATGATACTGCCGAGATTGCCACGCCGTATGCCGGAGAGGTTCGGGCTCGTTTTGAGACTGTCTTATCCTTCCGTGTATCAGGCAAGATTATTGCCCGGCTGGTCGAGATAGGGGATCGAGTACACAATGGACAGATATTAGCCAGGCTCGATTCTAACGATTACCGGCTCACCATGCAGGCTCTTAAGGCTCAACTCAAGGCGGCCGTAGCCGAGCGAAATTTTTCTAGGGATGAGCTGGCAAGATACCATGAATTACTCGATCAACAGGTTATCAGTCGACCTGATTTCGATAAACATGAAACAGCTTATATTGCAACCCAGGAGAGGGTGAAGGCACTCGAAGCACAGGTAGGTCAATCCGTTAACCAGTTGGGATATACGGAACTATTAGCAGATCGGGATGGCGTGGTAACGGCACTGGAAGTTGACATGGGACAAGTTGTCGTTGTCGGACAACCGGCCGTTAAGCTGGCTCGGCTCGATGAGAAGGAAGTCCACTTTGACATTCCGGAAAATCGACTGGCCAAAATAAAGGCACATCAGCAAGTGGAGGTGGCTTTATGGGCAGATGGCGACCGGAAGATCAAGGCAATTATCCGAGAAATAGCGGCCGTTGCTGATCCGTTTAGCCGAACCTACCGAATCAAAGCGACTCTGCTTGAAAATCAGGATAACGTTCAACTCGGTATGACCGTAACGGTTTGGCTTTCTACGAATGAGCCTAATCGAATTACTGTACCGCTTTCAGCCATATTCACAACCCAGAATGAGCCCAAACAACCGAAAGTATGGTTAGTCGATGAGCAAAGCGCTACGGTCAAATCTGTACCAGTTCAGATGGCTGAAGCTTTGGAGTCAGAACGCATTGCCGTAATCGGACTCGTGCCCGGGCAATTGATTGTAAGTGCAGGGGTACAGCGTCTTAGGGAAGGGCAGGCGGTACGTTTGCTGGAAGATGTTTCGTCCTTGCCAAAAGAGTTTAACCATGAAATTGCGGGTGATCATTCATGAGCAACTTCAACTTGACCGAATGGGCTCTGGAACATCGTGCTTTCACTGGTTTTACTATGGTGTTGTTGCTTATAGGTGGTGTTTTCGCTTACATAATTCTTGAACAACGGGAAGATCCAAAGTTCACCTTTCGGATTATGACCATTAAGACTTTATATCCCGGGGCAACAGCACGGGAAGTTGAAGAACAAGTCACTGATCGGCTCGAGAAAAAGATTCAGGAACTACCAAACCTGGATTACCTGCGCAGTTATTCAAAACCTGGCGAATCAGTCATTTTCGTCACCCCCCACGAAGATATTTCGGCTAAAGAAATTCCTAATCTTTGGTATCTGGTGCGCAAAAAAGTCGGCGATATCCAAATGCTGCTGCCACCCGGTGTTATTGGTCCATTTTTCAACGATGAGTTTGGCGATACTTATAGTCTGATCTATGCCTTTTCAGGGGAAGGCTTCAGCTATGCTGAACTGAAAGAGGTCGTCGATTCAACCCGCCAGCAAATCCTGCGTATTAAGGATGTCGAAAAAGTCGATCTCATCGGCGTTCAAGACGAAAAAATATATGTTGAATTTTCAGACAAAAAGTTGGCCAAACTGGGGCTGGATGGTGCAGTAGTTGCCCAGGTGCTTCAAACGCAGAATGGCATGACACCGGCTGGAACGCTATTCACACCGCAACGCAATCTGCCTATACGTCTCAGCGGTCAGTTCGATTCCGTGGAAAGCGTTGCTAATCTCCCGATACGCAGTTCAGGGCACACCTTTAGAGTCAGCGACTTCGCCAAGGTGACACGAGGATACACTGATCCGCTGGAATTCAAGATGCGCTTCAATGGCAGGAATGTAATAGGCTTAGGGGTCACCATGAACAAGAAAGGCGATGTGCTCGAATTAGGGAAATCGCTTGAAACCACTATACTTAGGATCGAGCAGAATTTACCTATTGGTGTCGACATTGAGAAGGTAGCTGATCAATCCCGCGTGGTCAAAACAGCCATTAGCGAATTCATGCGCACTTTTTTTGAAGCTTTGGCTGCGGTGCTTCTTGTCAGTTTCCTGAGTCTTGGCTTGCGCACGGGCTCAGTTGTCGCGCTCACGGTACCTTTGGTTCTAGCAGGAACATTGCTTTGTATGTGGCTGTTCGGTTTGGAAATCCATCGTATCTCTCTCGGAGCATTAATTCTGGCTCTAGGATTGCTAGTGGATGACGCCATGATTTCCATCGAAATGATGGCGCGCAAGCTTGAAGAAGGATGGGATCGAATGCGTGCCGCAACTTATGCCTACCATGTGACGGCATTTCCCATGCTGACCGGAACCCTGATCACTATTGCAGGCTTTCTACCCGTGGGTTTGGCAAAATCCTCTGCCGGCGAATATACCGTAGCAATTTTTCAGGTAATAGGAATCTCGCTATTACTCTCCTGGATCGGCGCAGTAGTGTTTACGCCCTATCTGGGCTATCTGATACTCAAGCCTAAGATCAAAGATGCTAAATCGAACCACGATCTTTTCGACACCCATTTCTATAACCGTCTCAGGCAAGGGGTTGAGCTCTGCTTAGAACATCGCAAGAAAGTCATAATCGCTACTGTAGCGTTATTCGCTATCGGGGTCATGACATTGACCAAAGTACCCCAACAGTTTTTTCCACTGTCGAATCGTTCAGAATTGATGGTTGATTTATGGTTACCGGAAGGAAGTTCCTTTGTGCAAACTGAAGAAGTTGCCAAACGCATGGAAGCCATCTTGGCTCAAGATACAGAAATCGTTAATTACGCAACCTATATCGGTGGCGGCAGCCCAAGATTTTTTCTGCTTATCGTACAACAACTGGCTAATGCCAACCTGGCCGAGTTTGTCGTGAAGTCGAAGGACAATGTCGCCCGCGAACGGGTGATGCATCGGATCAAGCAAGCACTCTCTACCAAATTCCCAGAAGTACGCGGACGTGTTATGCGCCTCAACGTCGGGCCGCCGATGGATTATCCGATTGTGTTCAGGGTATTTGGCGAAGATGTCAGCATTGTTAGAAAGATTGCCGACCATGTGGCCGAGGTAGTACGTGCTAACCCTAATACTGTCGATGTTAATGACGATTGGCACGAACGTATACCTGCTGTGCATCTTGCTCTCAATCAAGACAAGGCCCGGGCGCTGGGAGTGTCGACCGGCATTCTCTCACAGGCACTACAGGCGCATTTCACCGGTATCACGGTCGGACAGTTCCGTGAGGGAGACAAACTGATCGACATTGTCTGGAGAGCACAACGGCATTTACGAATCGCCGCAAATGAATTGGCTGATATTGCCATTCCGATTGCTAATGGCAAGTGGGTTCCTCTATCTCAGTTGGTCTTCACAGAAATGAGTTTTGAAGACGGCATCCGCTGGCGGCGCAACCGCTTCCCAACCATTTCAGTGCGAGCTGACGTAGTGGATGGGATGTTGGCGCCTGACGTTGCTGCACAAATCATTCCAAAGCTCGAATCCATTCAAAACCAACTGCCGTCCGGATATTTAATCGAAACCGGTGCAGCCAAGGAAGATGCCTGGATTGCCCAGAAATCGATTCTTATCTGGATTCCCCTGGTTGTAGTCGTCACGCTTATTCTGCTAATGATGCAGTTACAGAATTTATCTCGAACATTCCTGGTTTTCGTTACAGCTCCTTTGGGAGTGATTGGCGCCGCATTTGCTCTAACACTGTTCGGTGCACCTTTCGGCTTTGTCGCTTTGCTCGGAATCATTGCGCTAGCCGGTATGATAATGCGTAACTCAGTCATTCTGGTCGATCAGATCGAGCAGGATGAAAAGACCGGTATGGATACCTGGACGGCGATTGTCGAGTCGACGGTCAGACGTTTCCGACCTATCTTATTGACAGCAGCTGCGGCGATTTTGGCCATGATCCCGTTATCCCCCAATGATTTCTTCGGGCCGCAAGCCATTGCCATCATGGGGGGGCTCACCGTGGCAACGGTACTAACCGTGTTTTTTCTTCCAGCGCTATATGCGGCCTGGTTCAAGGTAAAGCGTGTCCCCCAAAAAAAAGAACTGACGCAAACGGACTTATCCATCGCAGATGAGGGAGATTCTCATGAATAATCAATTTTTGCGACTGATCAGCCTATTGCTTATGGCATTTCTTAGCAGTTGTACACCAACCCGTGTGTTAGACAAAGTATCATTAACTAGCCCAGAACAATGGCATCATGTTCCATCCGTTCAAACTGTTTCCGTTGATTTAAAGCAATGGTGGATGGGGTTTCAAAATCCGCTCTTGAACGACTTGATTACCCGGGCATTAGCCGCCAATCACGATATCAGGATCGCCAAAGCCCGTATACGCGAGGCTGGAGCCATTGTTACCATCGCCGAATCAGCGCTTTATCCCAGCATTGACCTGTTTACGTCTGGCGGTAGGGAAAAGAGGATCGACCGGATCGTCGGCATACCTGGCAAAAATGGCATCGAGCTGATTACGCCCGCCGCCAATATAATCAGCGGTGGATTGGCGGCGCGGTGGGAAATCGATTTGTTCGGTAGCAAACACCTTGAAGTGGAGGCCGCCACTGCTCAGCTGGCGGGAGCCGAAGAAGCTCAGCGAGCGGTGCAAGTAGGATTACTGGCTCAAGTGGCGACGAATTATTTGGAACTGCGTGGAGTACAGAAACGATCCAGTCTGCAACGGGAAACTATCGAAATTCAACGAGAAAAATTAAGAGCGTTGCAACTATTTAATCAAATGGGCTTAGCCAATACAGCCGATGTGGCAAGCCAAGAAACCTTACTCCGCACTACAGAAGCTGCTCTTACTGCTATCACGTCTGCAGAAAAAAACTTAATCCATAGGCTCGGTGTGTTGCTGGGAGAGTCACCCGAGAGTTTGGAAAACCGATTGGTTTCTGGCATGGAGCGACTTATAGCGCTGCCTGGCATCCCCAAACTTCTACCTTCGGACTTGTTAGCACAAAGGCCTGATTTGCGTCTTGCCCAAACGGAAGTGAGCATGGCAGCGGCCAATTTGGGTGCTGCACGCGCTGATCTATTACCGAAGTTGGTATTATCGGCAAGCGGCGGATTTGGTGCCTTGGCCGTTAGTGGGTTTCCGAGCCTGGCGGAAAGTGTATATGCGCTCGGCTCGGGCCTGACTGCACCGATATTCAGTGCCGGACGCATTCGAGCACATATTGCTACAGCGGATGCCAGACTCGATCAAGTAGCGGCAAATTATGAAAAAATCTTTTTGCTCGCTCTGGAGGACGTAGAAAACGCCTATGTTGAGCATACTGCGTCTATGGAACGGCTTAAACAACTGTCGGAGGCCGAAATGACAGCAGAGAAAGCTTACCGTCTTAAAGACGCTTTATACCAGCGCGGAGCTGGTGACTACTTGTCTGTGCTCGATGCCCAACGTAACAAGCTTGCGGTTGGAGAAGAGCTAACCAAGGCAGAAACTGCTGTGCATGTTTCGCTCGTCTCGTTATACAGGGCTTTTGGTGGGGGATGGCCACCAACACCTCGGTAAGCAGGGATATTGAAGATATCAATAATGGAAAAAACTCAAAGCTATCCGTTGCGACAATACAGTAACATCTAAATTAATATAAGGGGGGGCGTCTCAGAAAAAGATCGCATAAGGTGCTGTCGCATTAACCTAACATATGCCAGTCCTTCAAACTGTACGTATTTATCCTGCAATGCATAAAGTTACAGCAAAATATGCCGATTAAAACTTCAAGGGGGGCGTTGTTGAATAAATCAAAATTTAGCTAACACTCCCTAATTTTAATATTAATTAAATTTCTACGGACACAGGCATGCCCAGATTTGTAATTCTGTTGAGCGTAGACGCACTGATCCATTCTTGTGCGGCGGAATGACCACTTGAGCATCAGGATCAGGTTGCTGGCCTAAAACAGCTTGAGAAACGGGTTCGCTATCGTAAGCGCCATCACTGATGAAGGTATCGAAAAGGGTGGTTAGGGCAAGCGGATCCGGAACTGCAGTAGGATAATCAAGTTCTGGCGTGCTGAGTTCACACGCCAGAACTTGATGATTTTCATCGATTGCAAGATGCAGCTTGCGCCAGGTGCGCCCGAGCAGGAACATCGTGTTTTTCTTGATGCCATTCATCTTTGCCATAGACATTGAGTATTTGAAATGGCAATAGCGAAACCAAGATAATGCCAGAAAACCGACTTCAATGTTAAAAACCAATGCCCCGTCATAGCCAACAAACGACGTCGTCGCGATGGTTATTCAATTCGGAAAAACATTATTAATGTATATTACGTGTTGACAAAATATCAATAGCCAGTATGATGACCGTCATATAATTAACGTATCAATGACTGTAATGAGATACACAGCTGAACAGAAGACAGAAACACATAAACAAATCGTGGATGCGGCATCTAAAGAATTCAGGGGCAAAGGTTTGCAAGGAATTGGCATTGCTGACCTGATGTCACAGGTTGGGCTTACTCACGGTGGCTTCTATGCGCACTTTAAGGATAGAGATGCGCTTGTGGTAGAGGCAGTGGAATGTGCGGCGATGGAAAGTTTTGGTCGTATGAATGAGGTGGCAAAGTCTGCGCCTCAAGGGAAAGAGGTCAATGCGATAATCGACATATATTTAAGCCCCGAGCATCGTGATAACTTTCGTTACGGATGTTTGTTACCTGCAATTGCTGCAGATATTGCCCGACAGTCGGATTCTGTAAAAGGAGCATTTACGGAATCGCTGCAAGCAAATATGTCTGGAATTGCCAAATATATGCCGGCAAAGAACAGTAAAGATAAGTTGGATCAGGCAATGATGTTAATATCAAGCATGGCTGGTGCTATGCTCATTGCACGAGCGATTAATGATTCGACGCTCAGCAATATGTTGCTGGATTCAGTGCGATCTCAACTATTGAATTTATATAATTCGTGGGGTGCTTGAATGACCCCTATTTTTTTGCCCAATTATATGACGTACGTCATATTATAGATAGATAAAAAGGTTGACCAATGACAAGTCGTTCGTTTGAGGATTTCTATATTAAACATGTAACACCATATGGCATTCGTCTCATTATGAAGTTCAAGGTTGAGGATCTCGAAGTTGCCGGACAACAACCGGAAAACTTCGAGACAATAGTCCGCCGTTATGTCAGCGAGTCGCCGTTAGTTGAAAGAAGTGCAGGCGCAAAGCTGCGGGCAATGGGCGGGTTGATGAAGATCATGTTTACGCCCAGTCTCGAACCTGAACGTTATGCACAGTCGCATGACATCCCAAAATTAACCGGTGCTTCATTGGCGATTGATCGCGGAAAATGGCTTTACACACACACCACTCATCAAGTCCCGCTTGCCGTCAGCCCGGCAATTTATCCAGCGGCTTAAGAAGCCGGAATGATCAACCCATGAGCACACTATTTCTCGTTTTCGTTTTCGCCGTCATCATGCTGCTCGCTGCAGGTATTGTTCGTTACTTGTCACCCGACTACAGACTACCCGCGTTGCTCGGGTTAACTGCATGGATCGCTTATGGCGGCATACTAGGGTACATGGGCGTGATCGCCAATTCGTCCACGCTACCGCCAGGAATGTTTTATCTGCTTGCCCCCATCATCATGTTCGTCATGTTCATGGCCAGGTCGCGCATCGGCGCAACAGTCGCGCTGAGCTTCCCGATATGGTTATTGATGGGGATGGAATCGTTCCGATTCGTCGTCGAAATATTTCTGCATCAACTGTGGATCGGTGGTCAGGTACCCAAAATGTTAACGTACCAGGGAGCTAACTTCGACATCCTGATCGGTATATCGGCTCCTATCGTGGCCTGGTTGCTATTCTCGCGCAGGATCTCTAACCAGATGGCCTTGGCGTGGAATGTGATCGGAATCGTGATGTTGGCAAATGTGGCTGCGAGAGGAGTCCTTACCACACCCGGTCCTTTGCACTTCATTTCGACTGAAGTTCCCAATGTGGCTATCGGCACATTTCCTTTTACTTACATTCCCGGCCTCATGGTGCCGCTGGCGCTTGTGCTACATGTGCTGTCAATTCGGGGCTTACGACTACGCATGAGGGAAGTTGCACCAGAATGAATTATTCAACAACGCCACGTTAAGGCTAAAGGCTTTGTAAATCGAGGATGAGCGACTTCTATGCGGGTAAAACGAACGCCGAAACTTTAGTAAACAAATAGGCTAAATTTTTCATATGTTATCAAATTTGTAAAATTTTCTCTATATAGTGTATCTACATAAAAATTATAGAGGCCTAATCTGATTAATGGGCATAATAATGCGTGAGTTAAGAGCTGGCCTTGATTAGTTTACCATTAACAAAGGTATATATAGCTTCCGAATATAAGTGGCTTGAGATAAACAAATATTCAGCTAATAGAACTGATCTCTAATTTTATAAGCTAGATTTTTCATGTGTCATCAAATTGTAAAATTTTCTCTATATAGTGTATCTACACAAAAATTATAGAGGCCTAATCTGATTAATGGGCATAATAATGTGTGAGTTAAGAGCTGGCCTTGATTAGTTTACCTATGTAGCTTAATTAACAAAGGTATATATAGCTTCCGAATATAAGTGGCTTGAGATAAACAAATATTCAGCTAATATAACTAATCTCTAATTTTACAAGCTAGAGCTCTACTTTATTTAAGAAATTGTAATTTGTTAAATTACATATTTTAAGCATGACGACAAAACTGCATTACTTGAAGAATTTTGCACTACGAAAAGTAGTGCAGTTGCAGCCCCATGATGTTGGTATTCTGGTGAAAAATATGACATAGCTTTTTTGGAAATGTGCTAAGGAAGCGTCGTTAATTTAGAAAAATATTGGATCATCGCTTGTGCTTGATACTAGTTAATGTATATACAACAAATGAAAAATAATGATGTACAAAACTAACAATAATTTGTGTTAATTAATTATATATACCTAATCTTATTAAGCGACATAACAAACACATGAGCTAAGATCAGGTCTTGATTTTCATACAAGCCTATCTAGTTTAATCAACGAAGGCAGCTATATTGATACGACCTTTTATGATTGAAGATAGTTTATCTTAACCTGATGTTTATATGTGGCTGCAAACGGACTTGATTCAAATAAATTAAACTTCACAAAACCGATTAACTCTATAGCGTATAAAAATTTTTCAAATTAAGAGCAACTATTTTACCCAAGTTATCTTGGGTACTGAGGGGATTAATAATGAGTTTTACGACAGTGCCTATTTTATTCATATTACAAATAGCATTCTGGATATGGCTGATTCGTAATTTACTCTTTCGACAAAAGTTAACGAATGAGCAAGCGACGACAATCATTGTATGGCTTGCACTGCTTATTTCTTGGGGTGTTATTACGTCCTTGCTATCTATTTATGGAGTATATGCAACGCAAGAATTTCTAAGGTTATTGCCTGGTTTTTGGATTCCAATGATACCTGCAATTATAACCTTAAGCTTATACACTACTTGGTCAGCTTTTAGAGCTGCCTTACATATTATTGTTTCAGTAACACCAGTGCACACTTTCATTCTTATCCAAGCTCTACGAATTGCAGCTATTGGTGGACTTTATAAAGCTACTCAAGGACTAATGCCCTTGGTTTTCGTAGCCTGCGTAGGAATTCCAGATTTTTTGTATGGACTTTCAGCTCTTATACTTGGAGGCACGTCGGCAAATAAACATGTTACCTCACGAGTGTTAGGGTTATGGAACATCATTGGCATCGGAATTATTGCATTGATAGCTCCACCTGTCTTTCAATTGAGTTTGCCAGGATCGTTGTATATTTTCCAAAATTTACCGGATGGCCGTGCACTTTTGGAGTTTCCTATGGTTTTGGCACCTACGCTTGTTGTGCCTTTTTTTATAATTATAAACGCTATCGTAGCCAATCATTTATTGAGAAGTCCACAATGAAATGCTGTTGTTTAAGTACATGAAAAAATTCAATTACTGCGAGACAGGAGTTGAGTAGTCCCCAGAAGCGATAGTGCCTGTGTTTTCGCGAAGCGTTTTTTGCGTAGTGAAAATGCAGATTTTACGAAATCACGCCGAAACATTGCTTCCTTAGATTTATACCCTTTATAGAGGTATAAATCTAAGGAAGCAGGCAGCTCCGGGGCAGTCGTATGCATAAGCAGTCATGTGTTTTTGCCGTTTGTTGGGCAGGGATGTCCATCAAAGCTTTCGCAAAAATAGGCGCTCTCCACTTGACTAAACAATTTAATTACTTTAACAGGAAAAGCTATGAAAAATATTATCCATAACAAAAATTTATCCCAAATAGGTTTATTACTTGTCGGTATCTTGGCATCTTCTTTATCAATGGGTAAGGAAAGCGAAGGCGTTAGTATGGATACTAAATCTAATCACCCACTAAAAGTTAATCAAGTCCAGGCATATGGACTAAACGGCCTATCTGCCTTGACTTTTTCCATGAACTTCGCATGTGTTCATGAAGCATCCAGTGATCTTAATTTTAATGGCAAAATTGCCGCAATTGACCCCTTAGAATTTGCAATGCCTATTTGTTCACTCGGAACAGAGCCCAAAATAAGTATCACTGGCAAACCTATTGACATCGCCGATGATGATTCTCTTTACCTACTCGGCCCTTGGTTTGATGCCGACAATGACAATGAGTCGGCACTTAGTATCAATCCGGAACTGGCCGCCTCAATGAAGAAACTTTTCAATGGGGTTCCCGATGCATTCGATCCAACTCCAGGCATAGCTGTTCATTGTCCGGAACCAGGTTTACCTCGAACCGAACGTAAAGGCGAGTTCGGGACGTGTACAATGCAGCCCATCTCAGTTGACCTAGGGCCCGCGATGGTCGTACTTGGCCTTATACCTCCGAATAGCAGATTTGTAACACCACTTCCAAATCATAGCATGATAATTAATGGTGACAACTTAACACCGAAGTGGCGTCAAATAAAAGTTGTCATGGTAAACGATGCCAATGAATGGCCGGATGCTGATGGAACTAAAGGCGTAACATCGTTACAAGGTATACGAGATTGTCAGGCAAATAAAAAATGCGCACCTACATTTTCAACAAATTTATTTATGTATTTCAGCGCAAAATCCTTACAACATTGAAGGAGTATAGGAAGTAACACGGCAATGGAGGTTGTATAACAACACCCTTGCAGCTGTAGGCAATAATCGCCACGTGATTTTTTACTGCTAAAAACGGATGGATCCGAATTTAACAGTGAAAAATATTAAGAAAATTTTAAAAGAGAAAAGTTAATGACAATTAATATTCTAATTAGTGCCGGTGAGTTAGCAGAAGCAATAAAAACAACATCTATGGTGATTATTGATACTAGGGATTCCAGTGAATATAATCTTGGACATATCCCGGGAGCAATTAATGTCCGTGATATCTTCTCCTATTTGCCGACTTCTACCTCTGAAGGTATTAACGAGATGCAACAAAAATTTGCTAGTATCTTTGGCTCCGCCGGTCTATCGGGAAAGGAGGTGGCTGTGATTTACGAAGATGCCATGCAAACAGGTTTTGGACAATCATGCCGTGGTTACGTGTTGCTTAAATATTTAGGTTATGAAAAAGTTGCAATATTAGATGGTGGTTTTAAATCGTGGGTAGCAGCTGGACTTGATGTTTCAATAGACATTCCAAATATAGAACCAGTAATATTCCCAATCAACGATACCTATGAAGATATTCTTATAAGCAAAAATCAATTGTTAAATATGTTGGATGACCCTTCAGTAAAATTACTAGACGTCCGAGATGTGGATGAATGGATAGGAGCAAGCTCATCCCCCTATGGAGTTGATTTCTGTCCTCGTAAGGGGCGTATTCCAGGCGCTGTATGGATCGAATGGTACCGCATGATGAAACAGCCAATTAATGGCTGCAAATTTAAGTTACCAAATGAAATACTTGCGGAGTGTAGGACTGTAGGAATCAATAAAGATTCAAAAGTGATAATTTATTGTTTTAAAGGTGCGAGGGCAGCAAATACTTTTGTAGCTTTAAAGCTAGCTGGAATAAAACATATAAAGATATATTTTGGTTCATGGAATGAATGGTCTCGAGATTATTCATTACCAATTCAAGAATGTTTTGTCGCTAGTTAATTATCCACTGAGTAAAGCTATTAAAGAGGGTTCATTTAGTTGATATTTTGGGTAATCCATACAAATCAATGCAGATGGTGATTTTCAGAGATTTTTTGACATAATGCAAAGCCAAAACTTTGCAAAGCAATCATGAACCTCAAACCCTCCAAACTTAATACCGACTTAAAAACTTTTTGCCCAAGGCGCCAATGTACTTGCTATTAATCTTTGAATAACAGCTAACAGCCTAACTAAAGATGGCAAGGAATGATGGAATTACTCGCCAGATGTTTTACTGTACAAAAGACAAACAATGTTTTTCTGAAACGGGTTACTGTGGTTTATTTGGCTAACATGGCAGCTTTAAAGAATATGAACAAATGTGCAAGCTAAGCTGCTATGGCATTGAATTGGCTCAAGAGGCATTAAACTCATGGAGATTCTTATTTGTGGCGCTTATTAGGGTAACTCGCTGATAAAAATCAACCTGCACTGATTTGTAGGTACTTCCCTATTTTGAGACGCGTATGTGAAATAAACTTCATTCAATGTTAAAAGGCTTCCCTATTTAAAAACAGATATAGATGGGCATAAGCGGTCTCTTTAAGCTTTTTTCTTCTTCAATCAAAAATAATTTGAGAATCAACATGACAGAGATAACTCGTCTATATGATATCCAACCTATTGGCCCAATAAACTTTCCTATATTGGTTGACAATAACCAAGTTATGGTTATGTCCGGCGAAACAGTGCTGAGTGTTCTTACTGCTATTGGTCTTCGCACAATTTCCGAAAACGATAATTATCAAGAATTGGGTTTTTATTGTGCTATGGGTGTCTGCCATTCCTGTCACGTACAAATCAATGATAGGTACAAACGACGGGCATGTTTGACTTTAGTTAGACCTGACATGGTTGTAGTAACTAAGGTAAATCGCATCAAGAAAGAAGGGTTAAAATGAACAAAAATTATCCTGTTATCGTGGGCGGCGGCCCAGCAGGGATCGCGGCTGCATTTGAACTCGTCAGCAATGGAGTAAACTGCACCTTGTTAGACGAGTCTCCGCGCGTGGGTGGTGTAATGTTCCGTGGGCCTTATCGTCAAGGTGTCAAGTTAGACTATCTGGGGATTAAATTTCGCCATAGCATGGAAGCCTTGCACGCACAATTTGCATCTGTCCAGAATAAAGTTGACCTGCAGTTGAATACACGAGTTGTAGGAGTTGGCTCAAACTCTCGAGTGATTGCCCTCAATAATGACGAGAGAATAAAAGAAATTCCATTTTCTGAAATGATCATCACGACTGGCTGTCATGAGCGCAGTATACCATTCCCTGGCTGGATGTTACCTGGAGTTTCCTTGCTAGGTGGTGTACAGCTTCAAATTAAGAGCGGTGTTGTGAAACCCATGGGGCGCACCGTTGTGGTTGGTAGCGGTCCACTCTTACTCCAAGTGTCTTGTCAGCTTGTCATGTCAGGAGCGGAGGTCGTAGGCGTGTATGAAGCAAGTCAATTCAGTAAACTTGCTCGCGAATTCATCTCTCTAAGTAACAAACCACAGATGATTCTGGATGGGGTCAGTATGTTGTCCTACCTCAAAAGCAAGTGTATTCCCATACACTATGGCTGGGGTATTGTTCGTGCACTTGGCAAGGACGAACTAAACCAAGTCATGTTGGCTCCGTATGATCAAAACTGGTTTCATGACTTAAAGAAAAGCCATATCGTGGAAGCTGAAACTCTGGCTGTAGGGTACGGTTTGATACCTCGCACTCAACTCTCCCAGCAAATGGGTCTTTCCCATAACTACAACAACGATGGTTGCCTTACACCTACTATTGATCAATGGCAACAAAGCAGCCAGCGTGACATATACGTAGCTGGCAACTTAACCGGCATTCTAGGAGGTGAAGCCGCAGTTCTGCAAGGCAGAATTGCGGCTCTTGCAATCTTACGCAAGCGAAAAAACATTTCGAAAGAGATGGCTGAAGAACGCCGAGAACACTATAAGACAAAACTCATTCGAGTCATGAGGTTCCGTCAAGGTATTGATAGATATTCTTTCCGTGGCCCCGGGTTGTTGAGCTTACCAGATGCGGCTACCATTATTTGCCGCTGTGAGCATGTCATCCGTAAAGATATTGATAACGCGATTAATCAAGGAGTGGAGGATCTTACTTCTCTTAAGATGCGTACCCGTGTGGGTATGGGCGACTGTCAGGGTGCAATGTGCGTGGGCTATTGTAGCGATCGTCTTCGCCAAGAAACTGGACGAAAAGATGTAGGATGGATTACCCCACGTTTTCCTATTGATCCGATACCTTTTAGTGCGTTTGAAGTAGCAAAAGAGTTATCCTGACATGAATAAAAAGTATGATGTTGTAATTGTAGGCGGAGGGGTGATTGGTGCAGCCTGTGCATATTATCTCTCCAAGTGTAAGGGATTAAAGATAGCTCTGATTGATAGCAAACGATCAGGTAACGCATCTCGTGCTTCTGCGGGCGGCCTGTGGGCTATAGGTGAATCAGTGGGACTGGGTTGTGGTGTGATATTTTCCAGAAAGTCTTCCTCAATCAATGTCAATGAATATGATCCCGTTGCAGCGAAAACTATAACACCACATATACTTCCTGAATGTTTTTTTAATCTAGCGCTAGCCTCTAACGCACTTTATCCTGCACTGCATGAGGAATTACGTGAAGTTTATGACGTTGATTTTAAATTCGAGGAAACCGGATTAAAGTTTGTGATGTACGATGAGGAGGATCGGCATTATGCCGAGCATATAGCCAGCAACATCTCGTATCTATCTAACAATTTGCGCTGGTTAGATCACAATGAATTACGTGATAGCGAACCATATATCAGCCATGAGGCAATTGGAGCGATCGAATTCCTTTGTGACCATCAAGTAAATCCCTTCCGATTAACTGATGCTTATATTGAAGCGGCCCGTCAGAACGGTATAGATATCTACATGAACACGAACGTTACAAACGTTTTACGCGTAGGCCAGCGCGTTATGGGTGTAGTCACGGCGGAAAAAGGGGAAATCAGCTGCAATACTCTAATCAATGCCGCTGGCTCTTGGGCGGCTGATATCAGCGAATGGGCCACCGGTATCCGCTTACCGATCAAGCCGATTAAAGGTCAGATTGTCCTCTCTGAAAAATTACCCAGATTCCTTCATGGTTGTGTTACCACCAGCGACTGCTATATTGTCCAAAAAGATAATGGCGAAATACTTATCGGAAGCACTACTGAGGATGTAGGCTATGATACTGCTACCAGTTATCCAGAAATTGCAACGCTGGTAAAGGGTGCCATGCGATGCATCCCTGAATTGAGACACACTAACGTCAAGCGTTGTTGGGCTGGATTACGCCCAGGAACACCAGACGAACTTCCGATTCTCGGCTTGTTAGATGGTATGGATGGCTACATCAATGCATGTGGTCATTTTCGTACTGGCATACTGACTTCAGCTATTACAGGTGTAATAACACAAAGTATAGTATGCGGGGAGCCCATTCCTGTAGACATCACTCCGTTTCTAGCCACGAGATTTAATGGAGTTAATTAACCCAAAGAACAGTTTGTCCTGCGACCCCCTTGAAACCCTTGGTATAAAGTGGACCCCACTGTCCAGACAAGAAATGTTAAAAAAGGAAATCGCAGCATTGCAAGAAAAAAGGAATGTTATCACTTGACTTATGGAATGGCATTTTACTAACTGATGTTACGCACTCGCCTCCCAAAAAACATATTATTTTGAGATGGAAAAAGAAAAGCTAGAGTTATACACAGACTACCTGATCTGCAATAGTGGGTTTGCGACGGCGACCGGTTTGTCAGCGATGTTAGAAG